>CAZEXO010000125.1:0-10986 GCA_964516545.1 uncultured Melioribacteraceae bacterium | reverse complement strand
ACGAGAAAATGCCCGGAACCCACGGCAGGATCGCAAAGTGTGAGCGAGTTAATCACTGAATTGTATTCCTTAATTTCCTTCGCCGTTTTTCCCGTGAGATGATTATAGAGATCGTCAAACTCCTCACACTTCCATTCGTATTTATCATTAAACTTCTGCACGACCGCGCGGCGGATAGTTTCCCGGCACATGTACATTGTAATAAACCCGGGTGTAAAAAATGAACCGTCCTTGTAACCATTTATCTTTTCGAAAATGAGTCCCAGCACCGAGGCGTTGATTAGTGTTTTATTCTCTTCCTGAATTTCCTCCCTGCCTTCCGAGGTAAAATCATACGCTTCAAGAAATTCAAACAAATAATGAAGCGTGTGTTTTTTCTCATCTTTACGCCGTTTACCGCTTTTATCTTTCAACACCGTTGAGTTAAAGAAAGTAAGTTTTTTGTTGTCATCGAGATTGGCAATAAAAATAGTGCTCTTTTCAAGTTCGCTTGGTTCAAAAAGAGAACTGTTCAAGTAAGGAACGCGGGAGTATTTGGCGTTAATTGCTTTTTCCCTGTCGCCCGTGTTTACGGCAAGCACTTCAAAAAACAGTTTATCGAGTTCGTCATAATCAGGGATCGAATTTTCATTGAGGAATTTATAATCGCTGTTGTTATCATGATATTTATATAACTGAGCTTCGAGCAATTTCAGGAAAAGAATTCTGTTTATCCAGGTAATACAGAGTTCAAGAGCCACGTTGAAAGCTCTTTCTTCTTTATCTTTCCCGTACGACTGAATATTCCGGACACCTGAAAGTTTATCTCGCGATTTAAGAATTGCGACGGCGTTTTCAAGAAGCGAAGCTTTGTCCCTGTTTTTTTCGCTTTTGCGCGTGATTATTTTTTTGTTTTTTTCTTTTGTCTCTTCAAGTCCGATAATGTGAAGCAGTTCATTGTAAAACGCGCGGTCGAGTCTGTTGCTGTCATTCGCGAAAGGCTGCTTAAGTAAATGTGCGGGCGAGAATATTTTGTAGAGCGGGATAAGTTTTTTCTCGTCCTCTTTTTCAGTTGAATCAATTTTGTAATCGCGTAAATCAAAGTAAGTGCATTTCAGTTCATCAGTTAAGGAGTTTAAAAATGGTTTTGTTATGTCGTTATAAAAAAGATCGGTGTTTTGAGTTACCTTCTGTTTCGTGTTCCATTCATTGTAGTCTTTAACCAGTTTACTGTTTTTATAGAAGAGTTTTTCGAAATCAGATGTATCGAAAATAAACCATTCATAGATGTTCGTTGCAATTATGTATTTTATGTCGATATTTTTTTCTTCGATACGTTCCCGCAGATAATAAAGTATCAGTTCATGAAAAGCTTTTTTGTTAAAATCGGTTTTTGTGATCATCTCCGAAGTATTAGCTGACTTCTTAACTTCGATTAAAACCCCCGCGCTGCTCTTGCTTGTTTTATCGTTGTAAATAACGAGATCGATTCTGTCCTTTGTATTTATCTCGTTATTCTCTCTGTAAAAAGTATCTTTCAGAAAGTTGATAAGAGGATTTTTGGAATGTTCTTCCGATTCATCCGTTCTGGTTTTTTGGATAAGTTCATGAAGATTCTTCTTAAACAGATCGAATTCATCACGAATTACTTTTTCTTTTAGATATGCCTTGTTAAGCGCCTGTTTAGGATTTCGTAAAGTGATTTTCATCCGGTCCCCTGTTTAGAGATGACATCTTTGGGAAAGATGTCATCTCTTTTTTGGATAGAAAAGTAAGGCATTTAGCTAAAAAAGTAAACTGTTAAAACTAAAGAGGACATCTTGAAAAAAGTTATCATCTTTTTCTTTCAGGTTGGCTTATTCAAACACAATTTTCTCCATTCATTGATCATTTTTTAATTCTAACCGGTTATTTTTTCACTTTCAGTCATTGGTGTTCTCCTGCAAGTCGTCATTTCTTCACATCAATTGTGTGTTGCTTCACATAAAGTGGTCATTGTTTCATGTGAAGCGCGCGAATTTTCATTTGAAGTCGGCATTGTTTCATTTTCAGTGGTCATTGTTTCATTTTCACTCATTAATTCTTCACTTCACTTTGACATTTTGTCACATTAAGTGGTTGATTTTTCAGTTTATGCGGGCATTGTTTAATAAGAAGTGAGCTTTGTTTTTTTGTCAGTCGGTATTGTTTAATTTTAAGCCGGTATTTCTTTTCATCCGGAACTCATTTTTTTATTTCAGAATATCAAAGACTGCAGTGTTAAGTAAAGAGTTTTGCAGGGAGTAATTTTGTTTTGATGTTTCGGCAAGGTTTACTGAGGTTATCGCGGGATTATATGCCGTACATCATCTTTCATATGCCGTAAGAAATTAATTCTATGTCGGAGAGAATTAACCATGCGCTGAAAAACCTTAACTATCAGTTAAAATGGAATATCTATATGTCGACTTACATTAAATACATGTCGTTTGCCATTTACTTTATTCATCTTTTCAGTAACTATATACCTTATTAAAGTAATTGTCTGTGAATAAGTACAATAAATCCAAAAATGTGAGTTAGAATTATTCTTACGCTCGATTTGCAACGGTTATGCAGAATGAAAAATATTAGTAAGTTGTCCGACTTTTTACGAAACAACGGGTACAACCTTTCAGGAATTAGTCGCTACACCAGGCTGGGAATAAAAATGATGACATTACAGAGAATCGAAGATCTGTGTGTATTATTTAGATGCACACGCAACGATCTTTTAACCTGGTTCCCTGATGAAAATAATCCACTGGAGCAGTACCAGCCTCAGGAGAAACTTCGGACAAAAAAGATTACCGATCTGTTGGGTGTAATAAAAACTTTACCGGCTAACTAGCTGAAGCAAGACTGAAAGAATTGATCTAGTGGATCAATCATCAATTGGGGAAATATTAGTACGTGGTGTGAACATCCTGGTGGTTACTTTTCTTTGATGTAAATTTTATTCTTTCCTCTATTACCCCATGGCAGGGAGTGATAGTCTTTTTCCCATTTTTCAACCAGCTTTTTGGCGCTCTCAAAAATTTCAATCTTATTCTTCTTCGTAACGCGCGAAACCGGGCACATAATAGCCGGCACTTTTATTTTGCATTGATCGCAGGAAGGCGCGAGGTGTTCGGTTTCCTCATCGTCAAAATCACCATGCCGGTATTGTCGAAAACCTTTCGGCGTTTTAGTGGTGAAAGGACGGTACACTTCTTCAGCCATAATAATATTGACAATGCCTGATTTGGAGGTCAGGATTCCCTTTCCTGATCCTTTTCTGATTTCGTCAACACTGTCTGCCAGGGCAATAAATAATTTCATGGCGGCGCATTTTTTCGTGAACTGATCCTTGGTCATTTTTTTTACGTCATATGAAAATTTTCCCCCGCCGAATATCCGCGCGAGTGAAGGATTGTCACCCTTCTCCACCGTTTTTTTTGCCACCTTATACCCGCCCGAACATTCATGAAGGTCAAGGTCCTCGCCCCCTGATTGTGCAATCAATCTTGATTTTTGTCCGTCGTTATGTTCAACAATCAAAGCGCCGAGCATTCTGACGGGAAATTTTTCCTCGCGGTCATCCTCGCTGCTCTGTAATTTTTTTGCCATTTTTTTCAGGGTGTGTACCTTCATTACGCCGCCGCGCCTTTTGATACCGAATTCCCTTAAAACTTTCCGTGCGTGCTGCGATTGAAGTGAGGATATAAGATTTGCCAAAACGCCAGTTGCTTCCCCGCCGATTTCAATATAATGTCTGCCTCCGCATATCGGGCATAAATATGTTTGAAATCCCATCTCAACTCCCTGTTTTCCGAGTGGGCTGCCTCAGATTTATGTATTACTCATTCCTTAGAATCAGACCAGAAAACCCGAAGCAAAGATAATCCAGCAGTTATGAGTAATTTTATCTTTGTCTTTGAACGGTAATTTTTAGGTCATAAGGTGTTTTCTTTTGGTATGGAGAGAATGATATTATTATAAAATTTTATTATTCGAAGAATATTAATTATTTCTTTTATTCCAGGCTTCAAGATATAGTGCGTCATTTGTAACAAAGGAAGACCAGTCTCCATATTCAGTATGTTTTCGCATCATGCCTTTGCATATTCCGAATAGCTGCAATTCAGGGACAAAGCCAACTTTCCCGGTAATGTATATTTCAAGTTTCCTGAGTGTTAAGGCCAGTTTAGAAACACTATCTTCCTTCGTAAGTTCGGAAAAACAATCGACATCAATTTCTTTCATCAGTCCATTTATAAGATCGCGAAAACTATGTTTTAATTTTTCCGCCTCTTCAAGTTCCGATCGTGTTCTGCTTTGAATCTTCTGACAAACTAACGCATCACCATTCATTTGAATGGTGCCGCAGTATTCAAGTCCGAATATGGGCATCATTGGAATGACCTCACTTCCAAGACTGTTGGAAATGAATAATCCTCTGTTTCTTAGTTTCGGCAGACTAATGTCGAATGATACACGGGAGGGAGATTCCCACATATCCTTGTCAAAAACAATATCGTATTTGAAGCATACATTCCGTTCAAGAAATCTTTCGAATCCGGATTTGAAGTACAGAAGATATCTGTCCTGTGAATCGAACCGGAAACGGCAAAATATGTGAGGGATTGCAATCATAGCGCTAATCGAAATACCGGTTTTGTACAACATATTATTGACGACTGAATTAGTAACCTCCCAGCTTTCCAGTTCTGTGTGTCCGCGATAAGCGAACCGTGCATTTGCTGATTCAGGGAATTTTGAAGAAAACTCTTTTGCAATTTCCTCTGGCGATGGACCCCAAACGTCTACAAAAACAAAGTATTTCACCCGGTAGTAAGCGGCGAACAAAGGATTGGCAATATCCGTAAGCGATCCGGGGTAGAACAAAATTCCGTCGGGAAAAGCAAATCTGCTTGTAACAAGTCCGTGAGTTATCTCCAAATCCCGTGCTCGATCAGGTTTTAATCCCCATTCAGCTTCAAGTTCATAGGGCATTTATTGACTTGCTCTCCAAAGTTCTTCAAAACGTTGTGTATCAACTATTGGCTCGGTGCCTCTTCCCGGAAATGCCGTTAACCAGTCTCTGTTATTTTTAATACTGTTACATTTCCAATCGAGTATCTGTAAGTTGCATAAGTCCATCTGGTGAAGCATCTGAGTTCCGTGTATGGAAAATATTTTCCTATTGTAACTGTAATCAATTGAATTGCCGGCTAAATCCACCTTACCTTTTACTATGGTGTACATATTCACTCCGGTAACAACAACAACAATTATCCTGTTACCAAAGACAGAATTCAGTACTGTTCCATATTTGGATTGAGCAAAAATATGATCGATCGTCGCTACATGAGTCGGTAAACAACGCCCGCAGGCCGGACAAAAAAATGCATTCTCGATTCCAATGCGAAAATTTGCTTTATAAATTATTCCGCTTGTCCACATATAATTTGTTAATCCTGTCCAGATAAGCTCCTGAGTTTGAGACCAGCTAAGCGCAAGACCGGGTGAAGTGATTAAAGCCAAGTCTGCCATTTTTTCTCCAATCGAAATTCTTAAGTCATATTATGAAAAACACTATACTACTAATTCATTTGATATAAATAACCGTTTGCATGACTATTCTATTTGCGAATTCAAATGTTAAAAAATTATCTAGTGTTATAATCCATCGGAAGTTTATCATTAGTAGGTTGATTGCCAATTGCTACAGACTAAACAGCAACCCTATGAAGATGCATTAGCCAATGTACACTTCAGGTTTAATTTGTGATTATCACTTTCCAAATAAACCAAATCTGATATCTTCCCACTGGGTTTTGTGCATAAGACATCCATTCCAGGGTATAAAACAAGAATATAAGGAACAAATGTGTTTTTTATGTCTCGATAAAAATAATCATGAACTTAAAAAATGACTCTCTCTTTTCTAGGTGATGCTGTATTATCTTCCGGTAAAAATATGTTTACTAAGTTTCAGTTTTGTTACTATCCAATAAATACAAATTATGTTTTTCAGAAAAAGATAAAATGATTTCTGCTGAAAGAGTTATTTCCGAAAACGATTACCGCAGGAATTTTTCTTCGTTGAACTTAAGCATTGTTTCATTGTGTTTGATTAAATAGGTAAATTAACCATCGAAAATTTCAAAGTTAATGAGGGATTTATGCCTGATATCGAAAATATAATTCTCTATCTTCTGCTTACATCATCCCTTCTATCATTAACAATCTCATATTTCCTTTTTAAGAGAAGACATTCTCCGGGAGCGTTATATTTTTCAGCAACGGCGCTTTCGGTTTTTATCTGGTCGGTTGGCTATATCATTGAGTTTTACTCCGAATCGCTTGATACGAAATTTTTGGGTGTTCAGATTCAGTATACTTTCGGAATCCCTTTCACGGCTATCCTTTGGTTTTCGGCTGCCATAAATATGAAGACATTTAAGAGACATCCAACCATCATGGAATTTAGCTTTTTAATGATTCTTCCCGTTGTTACAATGTTGATGATGTGGACTAATGAGTTTCATCATCTCGTTTATGAATCAATGTCACTTTATCGAAGTGATAGTTTCACACTCATAGAAAAAAAAGTTGGCGTCTGGTATAATGTCAATGTGGTATATTCATACACGGCGCTTATTCTGGGAAGTATAATTTTAATGAAAATGATCAGGAGTTCGCAATCATTATTCAGAGGACAGTTTATTATTGTTATTCTGATCGCCCTTCTGCCCTGGCTCGCCAATATCATTTATGTAACCGGAATGAACAGTTACATGCGAGTAGATATTACTCCAGTTGCATTCACTGTCTCACTCATATTAGTCGAATTCGCATATAGGAAATTCGGATTATTCGACATTGTGCCGGCGGCTCACAAACTCGTAATCGAATCGATGAATAGCGGAATAATTGTAACTGACGAATCCGACAGGATAGTTGAAATTAATCCATATCTCGAAAATATCTTTAGTACGAAAAACATTATCGGACAAAATATCAAAGAGATACTGAACGGAATATTGCATCAACCTGCTGATGATAGCGGCAAAATAAAACCCATTGAAATTCAATTGGGTGAGAAATATTTCGATTTTCATAGAACAGAAATAAAAAGCAAAAATAGTCTCTTAAAGGGGAAGGTTTATACATTTTACGATATTACGGAAAGAAAGTTTGCCGAGAAGGAATTACGCGAACTTAATTCCTCTAAAGACAGACTTTTTTCAATCATCGCTCACGACTTAAAAAATCCATTTTTCGGAATTATCGGACTTTCAAACATTTTTGTCACAGAATATGAAGACCTAACCCCCGATGAGATCAAAACATATTCGAAAGAAATAAATGAACTTGCCGGGAACACCTACCGAATACTTGAAAATTTATTGGATTGGTCACGACAACAAACCGGACAAATGTCTTTCTCACCACTCAGGTTCAATCTTAAAGAAGCCATTGATTATTACAGAGAAATCATTGAGCCTCAGGCTAAATTGAAGGGGATTAATATTTCGGCAAATATCGAAGAAGATGTTTATGTATTCGCTGACTCTTACATGTTTAATACGGTTATTCGAAATCTGGTTTCGAATGCCCTTAAGTTTACCTATCCCGGCGGGAAAATTTTAATCTCGACAAAGACAGAAGGCAATTCAGTAACTGTCTCAGTCAAAGATTCCGGTGTAGGAATGGATGAGAAAACGATGAGTAAAATTTTTAAGATAGACGAAGACATAAAAGCAACAGGTACCAAAGGTGAACGCGGAACTGGTCTGGGATTAATTTTATGTAAAGAGTTTGTTGAAAAAAACGGGGGAAAGATTTTCATTGAGAGCAAAGTCGGCGAAGGAAGTATTTTTAGTTTCACGCTTCCTGTAATGGACTAAACATTCGAATTAACAAAGACACTGGATATGTAACAAAAAAAAAGCTCTCACGAGGAGAGCTTTTAACAACAAGAATTATCAAAATTACACTTTCACAACGTCATTAGCCTGAAGACCTTTTTGACCCTGTGCAACAGTGAATTCTACTTTCTGTCCTTCTTCAAGAGTTTTATAACCATCACCTTTAATTGCCTGAAAGTGAACGAATACATCTTCGCCGCTTTCTTGTGTTATAAAACCAAAACCTTTAGTACTGTTGAACCACTTTACGGTTCCTACTTTGCGCTCTGCCATGACCGAGCTCCTTTTAAATAGTTTGAAATTTGTTTTGACAGGGCTTTAAAAATGGGTAGGAATAAAGTGCTGCTTTTACTGCGGTACATCTACTTCTACATCTACTTCTAAAGTTACTGCCTTATCGGCAGTAAATATAAAAAGAAAAAAAATTAAATCACAAGTTTTTTTTTGCTTTGTTAAGCAGATCATTTTTTGTGTCAGGATAATTCAAGAGGAATATTTTCCCGATTTATTAATGGATTTTAAAAAAATCAGGATAAACTCAGTACCTATTCCCTTTTTAGATAATACTGATATCTCAACGTTATTGATATTACAATATTTTTTTACCAGAGCCAAACCAAGTCCGTTTCCTTCGAATGACCGCGAGTAACCGTGTTCTTCCTGCGAAAACTCATCGAATAAATGCGGAAGGTATTCTTCAGAAATACCTATTCCTGTATCTTTTATATGTACAGACAATTTACTGTCGTCAACTTTTTTGATGAGAATATTTATTTCCCCTTTCTCGGAATACTTTATGGCATTATCGATTAGGTTTGCGAAAATTTGGGTTACGCTGTATCTGTCTCCCATTATGTATGGATTTTCAATTTCAGAGTTGAGACTTAGTTTCAGACCTTTCCCACCGGCTTTTTTACTATACTCAATAATTAATCTGTCTATCACCTCCGTTACTAAATTGATTGGAGTCATTGATGGTTCATAAATTCCCAGTTGGATTTCAGACATATTAAGAATCAGATCAATGGTTCTTATGATTCGTCCGTTGGCTGTATCAATAGCTAAGAGTGAATCAGCGATTGTGGAGTTTAAATGCTCTTTCAGTTCTTCTTTGATCAGACCAAGATAACTAAGAACAATATTGATTGGTGATCTTATTTCGTGGGAAATTTGAGCCAGAAAATCCGATTTCAATTCATTAGCTTTTTCGGCTAATTCTTTTGCTTTTATCAGTTCCTTTTCTGTTTGTTTCCTTTCATTAATCTCCTGCGATAATTGTTTGTTATATTCTTCAACTGTTTTTCTTCTTTGTTCAATAAACCGAACACGACTTTTGTAAATAATGAATAGAAGTAACGTGAGAATAATCAGAACGAGTAACCGAAACCAAATTGTTTCCCAGTAAGGTGGTGTTATAAAAATACGAATGTAAGTTCCTTCATCATTCCAAACTCCGCTGTTATTTGAGCCTTTCACTCTGAATGTGTAACTGCCCGGAGGAAGTTTTGTGTAAGTCGCATAATTTATGTTTCCGACATAATTCCATTCCTTCTCGAAACCTTCCATTATGTAAGCGTATTGATTTTTTTCAGGCGCGGTGTAATCAAGCGCTGAGAATTCAAATGAAATAACCTGATCATAGTATTGTAACGTAATCTCTGACGTGTTGGTTATTGATTGTTCAAGCAGTATTCTGTCATCTTCACATCTGCCAATGGGAATTGATTTATTAAATAATTTGAAATCTGTAATGACTAATTGGGGAATTTTTTCATTGAGTTTTATGTCCTCTGGTTTAAATACATTAAATCCCCCGATACCACCTAAAAAGATTTCTCCGGTTTTACTTTTCAAAACAGCATTGACATTAAATTCACTGCTCTGCAATCCGTCAATATCCTTAAAGTTTGTAAACTGCCCGGTAAGGTAATCAAACCGGCTCAGTCCATTGTTAGTTGTTATCCACAAATGATTTTCATTATCCTCAACCATTGCATGAACTGTGTTTGTTGCTAACCCGTCATCGGTTGAATAACGAATAAACTTCTTTTCCACTTTGTCATATTTGTTCAAACCTCCACCGGCTGTTCCAATCCACAAAGTGCCATCCAAAGATTCATAAAAACATAATACTTTATCATAACTAAGACTAAAAGGATCGTCTCTTTTATTCATAAGATAGGAAAAGGTATTATGTCTTTTATCAAAAACGTTTATACCTCCGGAGTTTGTACCTATCCATAATATTCCATCATCCATTTCATGAATGCACCAAACAATGTTATCATTTATACTGTTCTCTCCGGAAGTGCCTTTAAGGTAGGTTTTAAACTGCTTATTTTTTTTATCATAGAGCATCAGACCACCACCATTCGTACCAATACAGATTAATCCATCACTATCTTCATAAAGATATTTTATCATAAATTGAGCAATTCCGCCCTGTCCTCCGGGTTGGTAAAAAACTCTCTCGAATTTTTTACTTTTAGGATCAAATTTATTCACCCCGTTTTCGGTTCCAATCCAGATCTGTCCTTGACTGTCTCCTAATACCGATCTGACATAATTGTTACTAATGGAATTCGGATTATTCTCATCATAGGGGTAAAACTGAAATTCTTCAGTTGTTCTGTTAAAGGAGCCGAATCCTCCTCCAAAAGTTCCCAGCCAGATTGTTGCATCATTCACTGAAGAATTTTCAAAAAATACTGTTACATTATTGTTTTGCAGGCTCTTAGAATTTTGAGGATCATTCCTGTAAGTAACAAATTGATTCTTACGACGATCGAATTTATTCAGTCCGCCAAAGTTTGAACCTACCCAAATAATACCTGATATATCTTCATATACTCTCGAGATTACATTACTGCTAATACTTGAAGGTTCCCAAGCACTATGTTGATAATGAATAAACCCGTTGATATCAGGATCATATTTTTCCAGACCTCCGTGAGTGCCTGCCCAAATGTTACCCTGGCTATCTTCTAATATGGAATGGACTGCATTAGCACTCAGACTGAAGGGATTTCGGTAATCAAAAATATATTCAATAAATATGTTCTTTTTCCGATCA
>CAZEXO010000124.1:7226-11026 GCA_964516545.1 uncultured Melioribacteraceae bacterium | reverse complement strand
ACAATCAAACATTATCAAAGTAGTTGAATCAGGAGCTGTGGGAATTAATATTGAAGATAGTCCCGGGATTTCCGGAAAACCATTACTTGACATAGAATTACAAAAAGAAAAAATAATTGCCATCAAAGAAATCTGTGAAAAAATAAAATTTAATCTTTTTTTAAATGCTAGGATCGATACGTTTTTATTTCTCAATCTTTCGATGAAAGAAAAACTGGATGAAACATTCAAACGTGCCGAGGCATTTATTGAAGCCGGAGCTGATTCCATATTTGTACCTGACACGGGTATACTCATGGAAGAAGAGATAAAATTACTCTGTCAAAACATAAAAGCGCCCTTAAATCTTCTTGCGGGAAATGAAAAAATTTCTATCGGCAGACTTCGGGAAATGGGAGTGAGGCGGATAAGTTTTGGTCCGAGATTTTTCAGGGCTTTGCTGACAAACCTGAGAGAAATATCCCGTGAAATTCTTGATGAAGGAATTTTTCAAAAAGTATCACGAACTGATCTCACAGCATCGGTGATCAATAAGTGGTTACAGAAATAATTTTGTTCAAATTGTGTGATGTTTTGAAACAAATTTCCTCTATGACTATTACTGTACAAAAATCATACACACTCACAGCCTGAGAAATAGTATTCATTTACGTTTTGCATATATCAGGACGATTTTAGGGGACAATTAAAATTATATTATATTCAGGTTTATTACGGCTATGTCAAGTTGATTCGGAATCGGGGGATTCGGTTCAGCTGATAAATAGTAAAATAATTGCAAGTATAGTATCAATAATTTAAATAACATTCACGCCTACCAACAGGGAGTTTAATTATGATAAAAAATATGTCGTCGGAAAGATTTAAGAGTCTGGTCCTTCTCTTTCTGATAATCTTTTTGTTTTCCGACAAGTACAGTCAGGAAGAATCTGTAATAACCGTCAGCAAAGATACAATCAAAACAGTTGCGCTTGAAATGATGAAATCGTCTAAATACTGCGCTCTTATAACGCTTGACAGCGATGGTCGTCCTCAGGTTAGAACAATGAATCCATATCCGCAGGAGGATGATCTGGTAATATGGTTTGCAACACATCGCAACAGCCGGAAAACGAAAGAAATGCTGAATGATTCACGCGTTTGTGTTTATTATGCTGATCACAAAACCCCCACCGGATATGTCGCTATTACGGGAAAAGTTGAAATCATTGATAATAAAGAAACAGTGATTAAGAAAAAAAGGAAATACTGGGAAGGATCAATACCTGATTGGGAGAACAATCTGGTGTTGATAAAAATAGTACCGGAAAAAATTGATATTGTGAATTACGCCCATGGTCTTAATGGAAATTCAGAAACATGGCGATCGCCTTCTGCGGATTTAACAAAAGAGTAACCTTAGTTTTTCCGGGGGAGAAATATGAGGCGTTGTTAATCATAATCAACGCCTCATTTATCTTGTTTTAGCTTCCTACTTTTTCAAATTCAGGATATGCCTCCATGCTGTGTTCGCCAAGATCAAGACCTCTCATTTCCTCTTCAGGGGAGACTCTGATTCCGACGGTAATTTTCAGAAAATACCAAACTGCCGCTGTGAAAATGACAGTGAAAATACCAACCGCTATAACGCCGATGAATTGAGTGTATAACTGCTGCCAACCGGACATGGCGCCGAAAATTCCAACTGCAAGTGTTCCCCAGATTCCGCATACAAGATGAACCGAAAGCGCCCCAACAGGATCATCTAACTTTATTTTATCAAAAAAAGGAATGGAGAATACAACTAAAATTCCGGCAATTAATCCGATGATTATTGATGACATTGGACTCATCTGATCAGCCCCGGCAGTAATTCCGACCAATCCGGCAAGAATTCCGTTCAGTACCATTGTAATATCAGGATTTTTAAAAACCAGCCATGATGTTAACATTGCCCCAACAGCCCCGGCAGCCGCTGCCAGAGATGTTGTAACTAAGACAAGCGAAACAATTCCCGGATCAGCCGATAAAACCGAACCGCCGTTAAAACCAAACCATCCTAACCAAAGAAGAAAAACACCGATAACCGCCAGTGGCATGCTATGGCCCGGAATAGGCTGTATTTTTCCCTTGGCTGAATATTTATTCAATCTTGGTCCGAGAAAAATAACGCCCATTAATGCACCCCATCCACCGACAGAATGTACCAGAGTTGAACCGGCAAAATCATAAAAACCCATTTCATTAAGCCAGCCGCCGCCCCATTTCCACATTCCCGTTATGGGATAAGCAAGCATGACAAAAAAGGTTGAGAAGATTAGAAAGCTGGAAAGTTTTACCCGCTCTGCAACTGCGCCTGAAACAATTGTCGCAGCCGTTGCCGCAAACATTCCCTGAAAGAGAAAATCAGTCCAGTAAGTATAACCCGGATTATAACCGCTTGTTAATCCGGCAGCGTCAGTAGAAATTCCGAAACCGGCAAAACCGAAAACTGCGCCGGCAAAACTTTCGCCGGGATACATAAGGTTAAATCCAACAAAGGCGTAAGTGAGTAAACCCATAGCGGGAATAATAGAGTTCTTGAATAAAATATTAAGCGTGTTTTTTGATTGAGTAAGACCGACTTCAAGAGTTGCAAAACCCAGATGCATGATAAAAACCAGTGCAGTTGCAATCATCATCCACAAATTGTTGACTGTGAAAAGTTCGTCAGATATTGTTTGAATAAGCCCGATTTCCATTTATTAGCTCCTTTTTATTTTACTAATTCGTCTGTTCCTCACACACCCGAATTAATTAAAGAGCATCTTCACCAGATTCTTCCGTTCGTATCCTGATAGCTTCCTCGACAGGATAAATAAATATTTTCCCGTCTCCCACCTTGCCTGATTTAGCGCTTTCAATTATTATTGAAATTGCTTTATCAACCATCCCATCTTTGCAAACCAGTTCAATTTTTACCTTGGGCACGAACTCGATATTATATTCGGCTCCACGATAAATTTCCTTATGACCCTTTTGTCGGCCATAACCCCTTACTTCGGAAACAGTCAAACCCGGAAATCCGGCTTCCTGTAAAGCATTATGCGCCTTGTCGAGAGTATGCGGACGAATTATTGCTTCGATTTTTTTCATTAGCTCCTCGCTGATATGTTTATTGAATGTTCACTAAACTAAGGAATATTTTCATTTATGACTTATTATCTTAGCCGTACTACGCAAATATAATAAAATAATTATACAAATCAACAAATATTTAATACATAATAAGGTAATAGAACGTTTTTGCCTTAATATCTGAGGTTAACCGATTGATTTATGTTAAAATGAACTTTTCCCAGACACTTTGGATTTAGTTTCATCAAAAAAAAATTCTAAAGTATAATGCAACAGGAAGGAAAAATCATGCAGGAAATATGTCCCGTCTCCAATGAACAAATAAATGAGAGAATAGCCAGGTCTAATGCCGCAATTGTCTCACTCTTATTGTTTGCTTTTTTATATAGTGGTTATTCCGCAATTATTTTATTTCTGTTAATGGATTTTTTTATCAGGGGATTTAAACTTAATATCCCCAGTCCGATTGGTCTTATGAGTCGATATGCCATAAGAATACTTAATTTCGGGTATAAGCCCATAAATGCAGCTCCGAAAGTATTTGCTGCGAAAATCGGTTTTGTTTTTAGCGGAGTTATCGGACTTTTTTCATTACTTGATTTTAGCTTTGCAGCTTATATTTTTTCTTCAGTGATGTTAACTTTTGCCCTTCTTGAATCGATAGTAGGTTTGTGTATTGCCTGTAAGGTCTATTCATTTCTTAA
>CAZEXO010000124.1:0-7216 GCA_964516545.1 uncultured Melioribacteraceae bacterium | reverse complement strand
TTCTTAAAAATTTGATCAACGAATGAGTGACTTAATGATAATCAAGTTATTTCGTTTACTTTAGGAATAGCACGAAAATATTTATTGGCTAAATATTATTTTTGATTATTTATCTTATATTGTTAAATTATAGACATCTTTTTTGCACCATCGTTATTATAATAGAAGTATAATTTTTTTGCTGGCTCAGGGGATTCTTTACCGCCTCACTTCTGAAAAAATGACACCCCATTTTAGGAAGTGAGGCGTACTATTAACAAACTTGTTAAATTCAGTTCGATTGGGCTCAAGGGGAATACTTTGAGAGCAGACTGGTCTAAAAATTTACAAGTATGAGTTAAGATTTCTTAGTAACAAAAAGTAACATTCTGTGACTTAGCATGCATTAGCAATTACTTATTACAAGCGTGAATAAACTTGTCAGGAATTTTGCCATGGTTAACATTGATGCTAATACTGATAATAATTATTTGATTGTTCACACCGCCGGTGTTGTTACTTCTGAAGAATACAAAAAAATCAGAAAACGGCTGGAAGAAATTCTACCCACCTTGACGGAAGGATTTTCCATTATCCATGATATTACTCAACTGAGACTTTATAATGAAGATTATCCCGTAGTGCTAAAAGATGTTCATGGCTTGATAAAAGGATTTCGTCACGGAAGAATTATCCGCATAATTGGAAATTCAAGAGATACACTTTTTAAAATGGCTCAGTTCGATCAACAAAATAATATTTCACATGCGGAATTTGTTCCTGATATTCAGGCAGCATTTGATGTGCTGGGAATATTATCTCCGGAAAAAAATCAGTCTGAAAAAGTTCATACTGAAAAAGAGGGTGAGTGATGTCGAACATATTTCTTTCACGGAAATTATTTTCATTCCCAATCCTCAATACCATATATTGATGATCATTTTTCGAGAATTAATTATGTCTCATTTACTTCGGGTGATAAAATATTCATCAGTCATCTTTTTCCTTTTGGGAATTAACATTCGTCCGCAAAATATTTCCGATGAAGAAATGAAAATAAAAAAAGCGCTTCTCGATGAAATAAATATGTATCCTTCATCAACACTGATCGATATTTATAAATCTTTCTTTCAGGGTTTCTGGGGACCTGGGCATATGATTCCCGATTCGGTTTCCGCTTCCGAATATTTTTATCGTGAATTAAAAGATATGGCGGAATATGATACGGTGGAGGTGAAAAAACTTGGGCATTATAACCGTTATGTAAGAGTGAATATGGCTTTAGTCAAAAACGGAAAAATCCCGGGCGATGTGTTATTAAATGCTTTTATTAAATCGGCTAATTATCCAAAGCTTGTTTCGATTGATGAGTGGAAAATTGAATGGAAAAAAATTCAGAATATTCTCAATGAAATGAAATTATCTATATCTCATTATGAGGATGACAAAATTGAATTAAATAAAATGCTCTCCGAAAATAAATACGTGGTGCATCATTCAGAGGAATTTGTGAAAATTTATAAACCTCATTATCGTGTGATTACCTTCGAAGAGTATAAAAAAATTATGAGAGAATTTTTATCAACGAAATACGAAAAGTAGTTTTATCAACAGAGAAAAAGAATTTTATGAAATTAACAGTATTCATTTTGTTAGTACTTCTGTTCACACAAAACATCCTTTATTCACAAAGCAATAAACCTCAGATTTGTTTTACCTTTGATGATGGTTATCCTCGCGGGAATTATCTCTTCAGCTCAACTGACGGAAATAAAATGGTGCTCAATCATCTTGATAATTTCGGATTGAAAGGAGCCTTTTTTGTAAAAGCCGATATACTTCAGACCGAAACTGGAAAAGAGATTGTTGATGAATGGAACAGGCGCGGTCATATGATTTGTAATCATTCTTACACCCATAAAAATTACCATTCGGAAAATGTTAGTATTCAGGAATATGCAGAGGATTTTCTCAGAGCGGATTCAGCGCTTTCAGTGTTTTCGGGTTTTCGTAAACTGTATCGTTACCCTATGCTTCGCGAGGGCAATACTATTGAAAAACGTGATTCATTTCGTAAACTTCTCGAAGAACTAGAGTATAAAATAGGCTATGTTACTATTGATAATACCGAGTGGGTAATTAATTCCAGACTTCAGTCAAAGCTGACGAAGAATGAAAAAGTTGATCTTGAGTTATACAAGACGATTTATATTGAACATCTTTTTGATCTCGCTCTGAAATATGATAGTCTGGCTCTGAACATCACCGGAAAAAGAATACCACAAATTATGTTGGTACACAATAACATAACTTCCGCATTGTTTCTCGGTGAACTGATAGCAAAATTTATTGATAACGGATGGGATGTAATTGATTCCTCAAAAGCCTTCGAAGATCAGGTTTATGAATGTAAGCCGGATGTAATTTGGCAGCGGGGACAAAGTCTGCTCTTTTCACTTGCCAGGGAAAAAACATTACTTGATGAAGGTGAAACATTTAACCTTGAGGCTGAAAAAGTACTGCTTGAAAAGATGGACAAGCTTGGATTATAAAACATCAAATCCGGAAAACTAATCCGGTAAAACATCGTAAATTGAGTCTGATTTAAAAGTATTTCGTTAGAGTCGAATAATTCATTGAAGTAATGAAATCCGCAACTTCTGATTTATTTTTTATTATCTTTCCTGAAGTAATTAGACAAACCGAATAATGAATGGTGTAAAATGAAAACGACAATTAAAATTGCAATTCTTTTACTACTATCTCTCAGTCAACTACAGGCTGAAGAAAATATTCGCAAAGTAGCAACCTGGAATATGAAATGGCTGGGCACAAATAATACTAATCAGCTTGACGCCATTGAAAACGTAACTAAATACGCTGAATATATTGTTGGTACTGAAGCAACCTTGTTCGCACTTCAGGAAATAGGAGCTACTCATTCGTTGAACGGCAAACCCCGATGTTACTATCTGGATCTCATAATAGGTGAGTTAGGAAGACTTACATCAGGTGAGTGGCGTTACGAACTTGACGAGAGAAATGAAGCTCAACGTCTGGCTTTCTTATATAAAACCAATGAATGGCAGATAATTCATTCTTATTCGATAACTCCCGGCGGTTCATTCACGTATATTCGAAAACCTTTTGTTGCCGCCATAAAAGCCATCGGGAATAATAGTAAGCTGGAGTTTGTATTTATAAATATTCACTTAAAAGCTTTTAATGACCCTGAATCAAGAGAAAAACGGCGTAGTAGTTTCATCGAATTATCAACATGGCTGGAAACAAACCAGCATGATGAAGATGTCCTGATTGCCGGAGATACGAATATGTATGCGGGTGAATCCGACATTGATAATGCTCTTGAAGATATTAATTATGAACCGATATTTGACCGCGAGAAAACGGCTATCTATGAATATTCATTGGGGGAACGATTTGACCGTTTCTTTTCATCACGCGGATTAATCAATGAAATTAATTCTGCGAAAAATATTGTCGGACAAACTGATTATATAGACGTTATAAAAGAAAATGAAGAAGATTTTTTGAAATGGTTTTATGATAATATTTCAGACCATTTTCCTGTAATTCTATCTATTGATGTGAGCGAGGAGAGATAATTTGCCCGGGAATCCGGAATAAACCTGAATTCCCGAATACATTTTTTATTGGGAATTTTTGAATACATTAATCGGGACTATTTGTTCAGAAAATAATACGCAACTTAGTACAAGCGATAGGTATTAATTTTTATGCTCAGGGACAACTCTCCATAATTTCGGAAAATATTTTAATCAGTGTATTAATTTGTAAAACTCTTTCCTCTGAGAAATACCTTTTATATCTTGTTAACGTAAGTTAAGGCATGAATGAGGGACAGGAATATGGATGAACAAAATATTATCACAACACTTAACGCTTTTTATACCGCGATATCCGGCAATGCTGGCGAACAAGCTAATCTTAACAAACTGAAAGATTTGTTTTGTGAGGGAGCCGTGTTAACTCCGTATTTTATTCCCGATCAAAATCCCTATACAACAATTTCATACAATGTTGATGGTTACATTGATAAGATGGAAAAATTTCTGAAACAATATAACTTTCACGAAAAAGGATATAACTATAAGATTGATATTTACGGAAATATAGCCAATGTGTATGGTGAATATAGTTCCGAAATTGTGAGAGGAAACGAAACATACATGAGAAAAGGAATTAACCTGGTGCAATTACTTTACAGAAACGACACATGGAAAATTGTTAGTATGCTCTGGGAACATGCCGGTAGCGATCAGTATTTTTAATGTGATTCCTATTAGTTATTAAAAGTCATTTTGATGTATCATAAATAAGTGCAACTATCAACGGTAAACAAAATGGCAGTTAAACCGATTCTTTTATTAGGGAACAGGAAATTGTTCGACGTCAGCAAAGAAGTTTCGGAAACTGAGCTTCCTGAAATTGAACAATTAATAAATGATCTATGCGATACATTAATAAATTTCAGAAAAATACACCATGTCGGCAGGGCTATTGCCGCTCCTCAAATCGATGTTTTCAAACGAGTTGTATATATGCACACCATCAACCCGGTTATATTCATCAATCCCAGTCTGCATAATTTCAGTGACGAAAAAATAGAATTATGGGATGATTGTATGAGTTTTCCGAACTTGCTTGTTAAAGTGAGAAGAGCAAAAGAATGCACGATTCGTTTTAAGGATTTGAGCTGGAATGATAAAGAACTAATTTTAAAAGACGATCTTTCTGAACTGCTTCAGCATGAATGTGATCACCTTGATGGTATTCTTGCTGTTGAACGCGCGATTGATTATAAATCTTTTGCGTTGAAAAGTGAAATTGAAAAACAAATACAATAAAAACAGGTAAACAAAATGCGATATAATCCAATCAATCTGAGGGGAAAACTTAACAGGTTCAATGATTTCTGGGCTCCAAAAGTTGTTGCTGAAATGAATGATTATCAATTCAAACTTGTTAAATTCAAGGGTGAATTCGTAAGGCACAAACATGTAAACACAGACGAAACATTTGTTGTGTTAAAAGGGAAAATGAGAATCGAATTCGATCATCATGTCATGGAAATGAAAGAAGGTGAAATGTTTGTTATGCCGAAAAATGTTGAACACAAACCTGTTGCTGACGAAGAATGCCATATTTTGTTGATCGAACCAAAAGGAATTGTTAATACCGGCGACGCGGGCGGTGAATTAACCGCCGAGAATGATGTCTGGATTTAGCCGGTCTAAAAAATAATTGCATGGAATATAAGGAATATAATATGCGCAAATATTTTTGGCTTATCGTAATTCTTGCGGGTAATTTATTTTCGCAACAGCACTTTACAAGAGGAGTAAATTTAACAAACTGGTTTCAGGCTGATAATGTTGGTCGGGTTCAGTTTACAAAATATACAAAGCAGGACTTTCTGAATCTCAAATCTCTCGGGTGTGATGTTATAAGGCTGCCGATTAATATGCGCGGTATGACGAACGGCTCGCCAAATTATTCGTTCGATACAAGATTTTTATTTTTCCTTGATATGGTTATTGACTGGGCTGAGGAAGTTGAAATAAATCTCATAATTGATAATCATACTTTTGATGTGAATGTTAACACTTCCATAAACGCTGATGCGGAATTGATTCCGACCTGGACTCAGCTCGCAGAGCGTTATAAAAACCGATCAGAATATATTTTTTACGAAGTGCTTAATGAACCGCACGGCATAACAGATGCTGCTTGGAATCTTATTCAGCAAAATGTGGTTGCGGCAATCCGGGAAATTGACACTGTTCATACGATAATTATCGGCGGCGCGGGTTGGAACAGTTATAATAATCTTCAGCAAATCCCGGTTTACGATGACGATAATCTTATCTATACATTTCATTTTTATGATCCGTTTTTATTTACTCATCAGGGTGCAACATGGTCAAGTGAAAAATTAGGTTTCATTGAAAATATTCCCTTTCCTTACTCTGTTGATGAGATGCCGGATTTTCCTTCGGAGGCAAGAGGAGATTGGGTTGAATCAACTTTTAATAATTATGTAAATGACGGGACTATTGAACGGGTTTATGAATTTATTGATATTGCTGTGAATTTTCGCGAATCAAGAAACGTGGAAATCTTCTGCGGTGAATTCGGCGTTTATATTCCCAACAGTCCGCCTGACGACAGAATTTTCTGGTATGATATTGTTCGTTCATATCTCGAGGAAAAAAATATTTCCTGGACTATCTGGGATTACCACGGCGGTTTTGGAATTTTCGAGGAGGGATCAAACGGGCTATTCAATCATGATTTAAATGTTGAATTGGTTGAAGCTCTGGGCTTAACAGCTCCTCCGCAAAGTGAATTAGTTATTCAGCCTGATTCGACAGGATTTCCTGTTTATTACGATTTCATCGAAGCGGGAATAAATAATAGTAATTGGGGAACGACAGAACTTGATTTTTATTCCGAAGAAAATCCGTTCGAAGGAAATTATTGTATATCATGGTCGGATACGACCCAATATAATCAAATCAATTTCGATTTTTTGCCGGATAAAGATTTAAGCCGCCTGCATGACGAGAATTCTTTTTTGAGTATTTATATAAAGGGAAACACACCCGGCACTTCTTTCGATTTACGGTTTATCGATACTGATACTGAAGACCCGAATGATCATCCCTGGCGTATGCGTTACACCGTTGATGCATCGATAATTTCGTGGGATGGTAATTGGCATCATCTCAACATTCCTTTGAAAAACTTTTATGAACACGGTGCTTATGAAAATCAGCAATGGTACAGTCCGATCGGCGATTTTGACTGGACGGCAATTGACCGGTTTGAAATTGTTGCCGAGCAAAAAGCTTCAGCTGACCGAACCGTCTGGTTTGATAAGATTGAGATTATTCATCCAAACGATGTGGGAACTGAAAAGATTTTCTTAGCCGAAGATTATCAACTTTTTCAAAACTATCCCAATCCCTTCAATCCGGTTACAAAAATAAGATTCCGAATTCCAGTTGAAGGCAAAGTTGATCTACGTGTTTATGATATTCTCGGAAGAGAAGTGGCGTTGTTGTTATCAGAGTATTTGAAAGCGGGTCAACATGAAATAAATTTCAACGCCGGTCATCTTTCAAGCAATGTTTATTTTTACAAAATACAGTCCGGTAAATTTATTGACGCGAAAAAATTTATTCTTATGAAG
>CAZEXO010000123.1:4321-11030 GCA_964516545.1 uncultured Melioribacteraceae bacterium | reverse complement strand
AGAAAAATTTTTAAATCACAGTCGGGGCATTCTTTTGTTAATTCATCAAGCAGTCCCTCTGAAATATTTTCGGAATAAGTATGAGTGACAAAAGTAATTCCGATTTTTGAATCATTAACATTAATTGTCCGGTTAACGTTATGAAGCAGGGGAATATTTACTTTGTTCATTGCATCTGTAAGTTCTCGTCGGCTGCGTTCAATATTCCCGCGGTATGCCCAGTTATCATGATCGCCGACGCAAGAATAAATTCCATAACGCGATTTTAGCCGGCTTAATTGATCAGCGGCCCGTTTTATGTGAAATGGTGTTGATGTTATTAAATCACCGGCAATCAAAATCAGATCTGGATTGGCTGCATTAACTTTTTCGAGAAAATTATTAAGTCTCTTTTCATCAGTGTAATGATCGGCCTGCGTATCTGAAATTAATGCGATTTTAAATCCCTCCAAAGATTCGTGTAAATTTTCCTTAAAATATTCGGTGATTCTTACAGAGGTTATGTGATAATCAATTATTACTCTTGCGGGAACATAAAAGATAAAAAAGATAATCACGACAAAATTTGCTTTAAGAGCGAGAGACCTGATTTTATCTTTCCGGAAGAAAATTCTGAGGAAAAATTTCAGTAAATCAATAACAATAAAAAATAGAATTACCTGAAGGGTAAAAGCACCAAGTACCCAAAATGGATATACTGCAAGGAAATCGAAAAAAACATTCTCAACTCTGACAGTAAAAGTATTGTCGATGAAATAACTGTATGCCCAATAGATTAGAAGTAATGTCGGATAGATATTTATAAAAACAAGATAGAGCCATTTTGCCCAGGTGAAGATTTTGGAATTATTCCTGAAAATGTGGCTGAAGGAATTTTTTAATTTTTTAACAAATATGAATTCGAGAATGAAAAGAATAAAAATCGCGAGAGTAAGCCGTAAAATGAAAGACATAAAGAACCTTTTAGTTAAATGAATTTATTCCAGAATAAATTTTATTGTTTTACTCATTTTATCGAAATGAGTTCCTTTCCAGTAAATCTTTTTACACCCTGAACACACAAAAAAGTCATCACAGTTCATTTTAACCTGTTCGGGAATAAGATTGATTACACTTTTTTTGGTCGTTTTCTCAAAAAGCGAATTACATACAATACACCGGCTGAAGGGTTTAAGTTTTTTTCGGAGCTGAAACCTTTCGATGATTTCCTTAGCTTGTTCAAGCGGGTCGGTGTTTCTTACATAATATCCGTGAGTGACTTCCGATCTTTTTAAGATTCCAAAATCACGCGTTAAAATTGTTCTTCGTTCTTCGAGTGAAATTTTTACAATAACTTCATCCGTGTAATCATTTTTATATAAGGTGTCCAGCCCGAACATTCTCATGTAACGGGCAAGTTTTCCAAGGTGAACATCAAGTATAAATTTCGGTTCACGCAAAGGTTCGGGACGCAGGCGTTGAACATCCGAGATATCGAATGATTCAAAAACAGGATAGACGCTTATGACATCATTATCAGACAGTTTATAACCAAATCCAACCGATTTACCATTCACGAGTATAAAATCAATTTCAGTATGAGGAACTCCGAGTGATTCGACCAGATCTTTAACAGAGGGATTGCCCCTGAATTCATGGACGAATCTTTTTTTCGTTTTTTCGGGAGGAAGAAAATCGTTAAGCTCCTCGTAAAATCTGATTTGCATCTGTTTCATTTTTCAAGACACATTTTTGGGAGTAAATGGAGAATTAAGAATTTCCCCGGGCGTTAAATTAAATCATGCAGGATTTTTTTATTTATCTTTTTTTAAATGCTCTGATAAATTTTTTCGTAAATGGAGAAAGGACAAGTTCGCCGCACATTTTAGCATTTATTTCAAGAACTTCATCCATGTTTTCCGCACCCTGCCAGGAGTATTCTTTCATTCTCTTTAATACTTCAGGATTATATTCCGAGAGACGCAGCACATGATTCTCAAGAGCTTTATTTAACTCTTCCTGTGAATCATACATTTCGGAATAAAGTCCGTTATTTAAAGCCCAGTTTGCCTCAAACCATCCCGTGTTAAATGTAAGATTCATCAATGCCCGTTTACCGATTCTGTGTTCAATGGGTGGAAAAATTACGAATGAACCGATCCCAAGCGATAATTCACTCAGTTTAAGTGATGCCGATGACAAAGCAACAACATAGTCGGAAGCGGCAACAATTCCCACGCCGCCGCCTGCAACTTTTCCCTGTACACGTGTAATAATAAGTTTAGCGCTCTTTCGCATGGCGTTAAACATGTTCGCAAATCCCATGAAAAACTCTGTACCTTCTTCAACAGTTTTTATTTCTATCAGTTCATCAAAATATGCACCAGCACAAAATACTTTTGTTCCTTCACTCTGCAGTTGTATGATTTTAACTTTTTTATCGAGTGAAAAATATTCTATTTCAGCGGTAATTTCATTCAATAGTTTTAACGGAAGCGAATTGCTCTTCGTGTGGTAAAAATCGATTATTCCGACACCCTCTTTAACTTCCGAAAATACTTTTCCGAATTCTTCCATAAGATTAATAATGATTATCGATAATTTTTTTTAACTCAATCAGATTGTTTATGAGGAAAGTCGGATTTTCATTTTTAAGCACTTCAGTTGTGCGGTATCCGTAAGTAACTCCGCATGTAAAAGAGTTTGCATTTTTTCCGCATTGAATATCCATCTCGCTGTCGCCTACCATGAGAGTTTCCTGTGCATTCACATTCAGACTTTCGCATATCATTTCAAGTTGCTGAGGAGAAGGTTTGTGAGCTATTCCGGGTCTTCTTCCCATCACAATATCAAAGTATTTATCCAGTTTTAAATATTTTATATTAAGATCAGCCTGATCCTGTGCTTTGGTTGTCAACAATGCAACTCTGATGTTCTTGCCTTTCATAAATTCCAGAATCTCAGGAACATTTTCATAAAGAGAGGACTTGTCAATGAATTCAAGATAATGTGATTTATAAAGAGTGATAAATTCTTCAAAATCATTTACCGTGATTCCCACTTCATTAAAGATATCTTCGAAATGCCAACCGATCATTGTGTCGAATTTTGCCCGAGGCATTTCATAAGCAATATTCAACTGATCTAAAGCTTTTATAGTTGCCAGATAAATTGTTTCGGCTGATTGTACGAGCGTACCGTCGAGATCAAATACAACACATTTTATTTCATTCACAATATCTCCGGGAAAATATTAAACGCCTCTGTTTCTTAATGGCAATACTGTCTGAAGAGAAAAATGATATTCAGGATTTTCTTTTGCCGTAATGAGACAAAGGCGAAAAATTTACTTCCAAATACTAATTAAAAATGCCGCAACAATAAAGAATAGGAGAAAATAAAGAGATTCAATCATGAGCAATTTTATGGATTTTCGTGAAAAGAGAAAATTTATAAACATCGGTAAAAATAAAAATCCCAGCCAACTGAAGAAGGATGTATAAAAAACTCCGGATAGTGAATACGCGTTTAAGTACCCCATCAGATAAGCCAGAATGTAGGCAATAATCATGTGTGCAGCCATTGCCAGGGAAAATATTTTTACAGGATTAAAATCTTTCGCTAAATCTGATTCGTTGAAACCGTGTGCTTTCATCCAGGGTTTCCCAAATAACGGACCGTACCATATTGCTCCGATTCCAAGAGCAAGAATTCCGCAAACAATAATTGCCAAATAATTAATTGTAACGTCAGGCATAAATATTCCTTTCGGTTAAGTTGTATGTTTTTATTTGCCATAGATTCCGACAAAACTTTTTCCGTTGCTCAGTTTATATCCTCTGAACATGCCGGATGAATTAAATGACATCACAACATTGCCGAGAGTATCAATTCCAATCACACCTCCATCACCGCCGAGTTTTTCAAGTTTTTCATGAATCACAAAATCAGCCGCATCCTTCAAGGTCATTCCTTTGTATTCAACATGAGCCGCGATATCTTTAGCAATAGTAAGTCTGATAAAAAACTCACCCCAGCCGGTAGAAGATATGGCGCATGATTTATTGTCGGCATATGTTCCGGCTCCGATAATCGGCACATCACCAACGCGCCCGTATTTTTTATTTGTCATTCCTCCTGTTGAAGTGCCGGCGGCAATGTTCCCGTTTTTGTCAAGAGCGACACATCCCACGGTTCCGAATTTATAATTGCTATTATGTTTCAGGTGGGAAATATGTTTATCATTTTTCTCAAGTTCTTTTGCCTTTTGGAGTGAGTCCCATCTTTTTTGCGTGAAAAAATACGCGGGATCAACAAGTTCAATTCCTGTTTCTTCAGCAAACATTTCGGCGCCGTTGCCAACCATCATTACGTGTTCCGATTTTTCCATAACAGCCCGCGCAAGAGAGATCGGGTTCTTAACACGCGTTACTCGTGCAATAGTTCCGGCGTTAAGGTTCGCTCCATCCATAATTGCAGCATCAAGTTCATTAATCCCATTGTTGGTAAACACTGCGCCCTTACCGGCATTAAATAAGGGTGAATCCTCAAGAATCTTTATGGTCTCTTCGATGGCGTCAAGTGAACTTCCGCCATTTTTAAGAACAGAATATCCTTTCTCCAGCGCTTCATTTAATTTTGATTTGTACTCAGACTCTTCATCAGGTGTGTACATTCCTTTTACAAGAGCGCCTGCGCCACCGTGAATTACAAGACCGAATTCAATTTGCCTGTTAACGTTTTGTTCGCAGGATGTAATAAACAGAAAAAATATCATTGTAAAAATGCCAAACGAATATCTCATGGTCGACCTTTAAAATTTTATGACTTTTAAGAATATAACATTGCGGAGAGAGAATTTCTATAATTATTGTGAATTGAAAAACATAAATGACAGGGAATTGATAGAAGAAAAATTCCCCCGGCGGAGCGAATTACCGGAGGAACTTTTGTGAAGTATTTATTTTTTTGTGAACTCTATGTTTGTAGCTCTTCCGAAATCAATATAAAATCCGGTAACACTTTTAACTACCAGACCCAGCAAAAAGCCCGGTGTATCTTTTCCAAACTGCTCCTTTGCCATTTCGTCAGTTATGGATTCAATAATATGATGCCTGTTAATTTCCTGAGCCGGAATATTAATTAACAAGGTCAGTAATAACATTAATATTGTAAGACGCTTTAACAATTTTCCCTCCGAATAATTTATTCAATAGATGATTAATTGACAGGTGGTAATAATTTATGTTGCAATACTTCCGGCTGCTTGACATTTTTTTACAATTAAAATTATCTGTTGGAAAAATCTTAGTTTTTAACGAGTGCATTTTTCAGGGAATTGGGATAAATTAAATTAATAATTCAGGAGAAATTGGAATGATCAGGAAGGTATTGTTTTTTATACTATTTGTAACAACATCAGTCTGTCCGCAGGATAAAACAAAACGACAGGAATTTGAGCTGCTTAAGAAGGTTGCAGCTACAGAAATTAAAAGTCAGGATAAGACAGGAACATGCTGGGCATTTGCGACCGCGTCATTTATTGAAAGTGAATTGCTCCGACTTGATAAAGGGAAGTTTGATTTGTCGGAAATGTTTATTGTGAGAAATGCCTATAAATTCAAGACGGAAAAATATTTCAGGTATCATGGCGAATATAACTTAAATGAAGGCGGTCAGGCTCATGATTTCCTGATTGAATTTGAAGAGCACGGGATCCTTCCCGAAAATATTTATCCTGGAAAAACAGACACTTCCGAAATTCATAACCATCAGGAAATGTGGAACGTTATGAAAGGAATAATGGATGCAGTGGTTAAGAAAAAAGTTTTGCAGAAACAAAATGTCTGGCCACAATTAATTGATAAGACACTTGATTTATATCTTGGCGATGTTCCCGCCTCATTTACCTATAACGGGAAAAACTACACACCCGCTGAATTCGGAAAAAGTCTGGGAATTAATCCACAGGATTATATTGAGCTTACTTCATTTACAAATCATCCTTTCTATGAATGGGTTGATCTGGAAGTGCCCGATAACTACCGCCACAAATTATATTATAATCTTCCTCTTGATGAATTCATGTCGGTTATTGATTATGCCCTGAACAATGACTTTTCAGTGGCCTGGGACGGAAGCATGGATAAAGATGATTTTAAAAGTAAAAAAGGTTACGGCGTTGTGGAAGTGACAAAACCGGATGATGAAGAGGATAGCGATTCCAAAGATGCGGGTAAAGAACCGGAAATTGAAAAAGTAATTACCACGGAATTAAGGCAGCAATATTTCGACAGCTTCAAATCCAAAGATGATCATCTAATGCACTTGATAGGTCTGGCAAAAAATCAAAACGGAACAAAATTTTATTACGTGAAAAATTCCTGGGGAACAAAAGAGAAAGGTTTCGACGGATATTATTATTTGTCGGATTCATACATGAGATTGCGTACGATTGCGATTATGGTGCATAAGGATGCTCTTCCGAAAGACATCAGGACGAAACTGAAACCCGAATAAAATCAGTAATCAACTATTTTTATTTTCTTGATGGATTTTGTGGCGGAATTGTATTTATATAAAGTAAGAGGGGTATCTTTAATTTTTGAGGAAGGATAAGAATGAAACAGTACAGGAAATGGATCATAGCAGTTTTGATGATTATTTTACTGCCCCTGTTTTGTATTGCGGGCATTAACTGCTATATCGATCCACTGTGGACTTTTGATCA
>CAZEXO010000123.1:0-4311 GCA_964516545.1 uncultured Melioribacteraceae bacterium | reverse complement strand
TCTCCATTGAAGCCGGATTCTTAAAGAAAGCATTAGGAGTCTCTCTTATAGAAAAAGTAGATTCTCTTACGGAATTAACTTTTGATATTTGATTTCCTGCGGTTAGCGCCCGAGCAGGATTAAAATTAAGTTCAGCTTTCAATGTTGTCCCCAATCTGGAATAAACCGGTTCCCCTCCGGTTTAGCGACATGCAAACTAAATGTTGTAACGTATAAAGTCAATATAATTTTTAAGTATTTTAACTGTCTTTGCTTAACGTGAAAGTTTGTCCAATCTCATTAAGCCCAAGTTTGATGTTGTAATTTACAACTTCCTTGTTAAGCCATTCGATGGGTTCATTAAATGGCTCATTACTTTGTCGGAATGTTTTGCAATGTATCGGGATGAAGTAATCAGCATTAATGTTATCTGCCATTTTTAGGGCTTCAGCGGGATTACAATGTGATCGGCGCCATGGATTATAGGCGCCAACAGGCATAATAGCAATATCCGTTTTTTTGTCTTTCAAAAAAGAAAACTTCTCGGTCATTCTTGTATCGCCGCCGAACAAAATCGATTTACCTTTTTTTTCTATGAGATAAGCGTTGTAACTCCGTCCGTCTTTATGATATCCTCTTGATCTGTCTTTTTCCCATGGATAGCGCCAGCCGAAATGTTCAACTTCAAGAGCCGTAATTTTCAGGTCCATGAAAGAAGCTGATTCCGTCCAGTCAAGCACAGTTATTGATTTCCAAGCAAGATCGCTGATTACATCGGCAGTCAGGTAAGCGGTTACAACATCAATTTCATTCGGGTATTTTTCAGTTATTTTTTTCAGAGTCGGATAATCCATGTGATCCATGTGCGCGTGGCTAAGCAAGACGATATCAGGTTTTGGTAATTCTTCAATAAATAATGCCGGCGGAGTTAAACGTGAGGGACCAATACTTGTTCCAAAAAAATGTAATCCAACGCGCTCAAGTAAAGCCGGGTCAGTAAGAATCCATGTTCCGTAAAAATTAAGGAGAACAGTTGAGTGACCCAGCCAGCTAAGTGTTATGTTTTCATTTTTCCAGAGCGAGGGATCCGGGATAAAATTTAAAATCTCATTTTTAGATTTAGCGGAGATTTTGGTTATCAAATCAGGAAAAAACATCAACCCGATTGATGTTAGAATACTGTTTCGTAAGAATTTTCTTCTGGTAATTTTCATAATGGCAATTAAACAACATGAGTTGAAAAATGATTCCGTTCAAAGTTTATATTTTGGTGGGGGCATAAAGTCTTTTCTTTTGTTTGTTTCGGTTTCATCTTTTTCTTTTTTATCAGTATTGTTTTCTTCATTAATTTGCGGTTCTTCATTTTCAGTCGTCTTCGGATCAACCAATCGTAATTCTCCATCGAAGGATTTCACTACTGTGTCAAGATTAAGTGTGAAAGTATTCAGAATATTTTCCAGTTTTAATAAGGTTTCGGTTTTTTCGGGGATCGGATTTCTCCTTTCAGGTTTTTTAACCTGCACGACTATGGTTTCTGTTATTCCTGTTTCAGGATTTTTAATCTCCTTCCTTTCAAATTTCGGGGAGTATTGCATCATTATTTCAGTGGTTTGGCGAATTGCGCTCAGAGCGCCTTTTGCATAACGACCCAATCTGAATTCATCAATAGTGTCGTCGCGAATTTTTTCCCACTTTTCAGGAGGAACTAGATTACTCAAGTATTCGGTCGGTAGTATGTGAAATTCTCTCTCGCTTAACAAAAAATATAACATCACGCCCGCCGTACCTTCGGAATTTTCCATAGATTGGCGCATGAATTCGCTGCGGGCTGCGTAATTACCATTTTTCCAGAATCTGAACCAGGGGCGCTTAATTCTTATTACAATTTTTATTTCACCGGTAAAATAATTTTCATCATCCCTTAACATGGTAATCATTTTTACCAGGTCTTCGTCAGTGAAATAACTATATAATATTTTTTTCTTGTTCATCGATACCGGCTGATATGGTGAGGGAAAATAACTGTTATTTAGAAAATTTCAAAACAGCGTAATTTGTGCTGAAGCAGTAGGGAATTTTTCTTATTTTATAAATCAAAGAACGAATTACGAATTACAGCGGGAGATAAGTATGTTTTCTGAAAAAACTTACGTGGAAAGAAGAAATAAACTAAAAAAAATGTTGAAGTCGGGATTGATACTCTTTCCCGGAAACAGGGAATTGATGATTAATTATTTCACCGTCTACAGGCAGGATACAAATTTCCTTTATTACTGGGGGCATGATGCGCCTGGTTTGTGGGCAATAATAGATATTGATAATGATAAAGATATTCTTTTTGGGGACGACAGGGAAGTTGATGATATTGTCTGGATGGGACCCGACGAACTCATTTCGGATAAGGCGCTTTCAGTGGGAGCGATTAACATGCCATATACAATGATTTCGGAAGTGGTCGGCAACGCAGTTCAATCAAAGCGAAAAATTCATTTCCTTCCTCAGTATGATTGCGGAACGAAAATTTTTCTCGAATCAATTCTGGAAATTAATCATAAAGAAATTCCGAACCATGTATCCGTTGATTTTATTAAGGCTGTTATCTGTCAGCGAACAATTAAAACTCCTGAAGAAATTAAAGAGATTAGTCTGGCTCTGAATATCAGTTATGTAATGAATACCTTCGCCATGAAACACACAAAACCCGGACTTTACGAAAAGGATATTTACGGCGCTCTTGAAGGCATTGCTCTGTCGCAAGGAAAGGGAATTTCATTTCCCATGATATTTTCAGTAAGGGGTGAAACATTGCATAATAACAATCATGAAAATCTGATGAAGGAAGGAGACCTGGCGCTTCTTGATTCAGGCGCTGAATCGCCTCTTCATTACGCGAGTGATATCACAAGAACTTTTCCGGTAAGCGGTAAATTCAGCCAGGAACAGAAGGATATTTATAATGTTGTATTAAACTCACAACTTGCAGCGATTGAAATGATGAACCCGGGTGTGCCGTTTCGCGATTGTCATCTTAAAACTGCCCGTGTTATTGCTGAAGGAATGAAAGACCTGGGTTTTATGAAAGGAGACATGAACGAGGCCGTTAATGCAGGCGCGCATGCTTTGTTTTTCCCGCATGGGCTTGGTCATATGCTTGGTCTTGATGTTCATGACCTTGAGCCGTTGGGTGAAGATTATGTAGGCTACAATGATGAATTTAAAAGAAGCAAGCAATTCGGGTTGGCATATTTAAGAATGGCGCGCCGACTTGAAGCAGGATTCGTAATGACCGTTGAGCCGGGTATTTATTTTATTCCTCAATTAATAGCCAACTGGAAAAAGGAAAACAAACATCAGAAATTTATTAATTATGAAAAGGTTGAAAAATTTATCGGCTTCGGCGGAATAAGAATTGAAGATAATATTCTTGTTACAAATGAAGGACCGCTTGTGTTGGGAAAACCGATTCCTAAAACAGTAGATGAAGTTGAAAGAGAGTGTAATTCATAAATTAAAAAGCCGGTAAATGCCGGCTTTTATTTTTTCAGTAACAATATTCCCGAAATTAAACTTACAATAAAAATAACGATATCAAGAGCAAACCAATAAGTTTGATTTTGCAGGGGGAATCCAACAAGAATTGCCGCACAAACAACAAATAGTAAAACAGCCATTATTTTGTTCATAAACTCTCCTGTAAAATGTTTAGCTTAAATTTTTTTGAAAGGATTTTGTCCATCAGGCTTTTGGGTAACCAGCGTCCAAGTATGTATAACAATCTTGCGCCACGACCTAAGCGAATAATCTTCGAAGGATTTTTTTTACTTAATTTTTTTACAAGAGCCCGGGCAAAAATATCAACCGGAGTGGGATTATCCTGACTCGCGTTTGCTCTTGCCATAATTCCGTCCCTTATTTTTTTATATACGGAATTTTCCGGCAGCCAGTTTATCACACCTTTTCCGGCAGTTTCTCCGAAATGAGATTTAATTGCGCCTGGACGCACATCAATAACACTGATGCCAAATGGTTTTAATTCCATTCTCAGAGCATCTGAAAGAGAACTCAGCGCGGCCTTTGTTGAACAGTAAGCTCCTGCAAATGGCGTTGTGAAATCTCCTGATACACTGCTGATGTTAACTACCTTCGATTCTTTCCCGCGTAGTAAATTGAAAAACGCTTTAGTAACAGCAACTTGAGAAAACACATTTGTTTGGAATTGTTTTTCAAAAACATCATCAGGCATTTCCAGAAGCGGACCCATTTCAGCGTATCCGGCATTATTGATGAGAATGTCAAGAGAATTAATTTTGGATTCAAGTAATTCGCGCGCAG
>CAZEXO010000122.1:0-11086 GCA_964516545.1 uncultured Melioribacteraceae bacterium | reverse complement strand
TTTTAAGTCCGCCGGTTACTTCATTCCCCGCCGGAATTTTTTTCTTGGGAAACATATTACATCCTGCTTTTGGTATCCTGATTATCAGTTAAGGCTTTTCAATAAACATTCTACTAATGTATCTGACAGAAAAGTTCATGAAGGGTTTTTGGTTGAGGGTGAAAAAACAAATCTGAAGAATGATATTATTCATCTTACACATCAGACACTGTTTGAAACAATCGGGAAAATTAATTCATATTCTTCTCTTGAATCTGAAGAAAGAATGGGAAGAAAAAAAATTAAAGCCAAAGATATTATTTTACATCCCCTGGCAGCATTTTTTAATCACTTTATTTCCCGGAAAGGTTACAGGGATGGTATTCACGGGATGTTGGTTTCAATCATTCACGCGATGACCAATATGATGACATACATGAAAATCTGGGAGCTTCAGAACAAAAAACCTGAAAACCGATGAAGAAAAAAAACGAAAATGATTTTTTCGATAAGGTTTATGATGTAGTTGCCAGGATTCCATACGGAAAAGTTACAACCTACGGAGCTATAGCTGAATACTGCGGAATAAAATCATCGGCAAGAACTGTAGGCTGGGCGCTGAATGGAGCCAAGGAAAGCGGTTTACCCTGTCACAGAGTTGTAAATCGCTTCGGCGCGTTAACAGGTAAATTACACTTTGGAGGCGATGTAAATCTCATGCGCGATTTACTCGAATCAGAAGGGATTAAATTCACTGTCGATGGACACGTAGACCTTGATAAACATCTTTGGCTACCGGAATGAATCAGTAAGTTATAACTTCAACTTTAGAAACACCTCCGTCAATACGAACATAAATCTTATTTTCAGCATCCTCGAAATTTTTACTTAAGTATGTTTTATTATCACCGCGTTTATAGTCCACCATATTGTCAAGTACTTTATGAAATAAAACCATATCTCCCGTGATTTTACATCCGGAATTTTTCGGATATGCGATTTTTAGCGAGGCAACACCCATCGAAATTCTTACGTGTGTGTCATGAAATTTATCACCGAGTTTAAGGTTTATATCCGAAAGTCCTGATTCGATATCAATATCTTTTATTCGATATTCTGAAAAATCGAAGTCAGCTTTTGCGGCTCCGAAATCGAGATTAAAATCCCAGATAGGATTCGGATTCAGCATTATTCGAAGTCTGTTCCTGAAATCATCCTTGAAAATTGTTACGTTTTTTCCTCTTTGCTGAAAGGTAATATCAGCATGATTTTCATCATCCGAAACGAAAAACCTGAAATCACCCAGTGATCCCTGAGATTTTGCGTCAACCAGTTTATCGGTTGTATCGGTGATAGTGAAATAACCGGCTCCTCCTTCAAAATTCAAAGTCGCATATTCATACTTATTATCAAAATCCTCAGAGTAATATGAGTATGAATACTCGTCGGAATCATCTTCCCAACCATAATCAATGGAAGAAACAACATAACTAATTGAGCCGTAAATTAATAAGGCAATAAAAATTCCGAGAGCTGCACTTAGAAAGGGTTTTATAATGGAATCTTTCGCAATGATCAGAGCTCCGATAAAGACTAATATAATTGGGTATAAACTCCATACAAAATCCCAGTCCGAATAAATTATTCTGAATTTTGTAAGAAATATGAGGAGACCTAATGCAATAAAAAATCCTCCCCAAAACAAAGGTCCGTTTCTTCTTTTCATATTCACACTCACTTTTTAAGAGAATTCCAGAGTAAAGAAATACCGACAACCACGAAAAGCAGAGGGATAAAATCCTCAAAATCAAAATAAGGAAATATTCTGTCTGCCAAAAATATTAAACCCAGCCCTATAAAAATTATACCGACAACCAATCTTCCCGAACCATTTGATTTTTTAACAGGATAGGGAGGAATATCAAAGTTTGATTTCTGATCAGCTGAACCTGAATATGGCTGTGATGTTTCTTCTTTACATTCACTTTGATTGGGTGAATCATTTTCATTTTTTCCAGGCATGGGTCCGAAGTTATAAAACGTCGGATCTTCAGGCACAACTATCCACATTATAATGTAAAGAAGCAGCCCAACTCCGCTAAAGATTGCGAGAAGTATAAATATTATCCGAATAAGTACAGGGTCAAGGTTAAGATATTTAGCGAGACCCGATGCGACACCGCCGAATACCCGGTCGGCTCTGGATCGATATAATTTGTCTTTCATATTATTTCTCGTTTTTGATAGTCGGATTTTTAGACGTAGTATGGTTAGAAAAGTTGAAAGGGTAATAATGGATAAATCATCTTTCATATTGAATTAACCTCATATCTTGTATATTTTTTGCAGTGTGAAATAATTATGAGAAAAATGAAATCATGAAAATTGCTCTTTGCCAGTTTAATCCGATTATCGGGGACATCAGGGGAAATAAACTTAAAATTCTTGAAGGTTATCGCCGCGGACAAAACGATGGCGCTGATTTAATAATTTTTCCCGAACTTGCGTTATGCGGTTACCCTCCGCTCGACTTAGTTGAGAAAAGAGAATTCAGAGAAACAATATATTTGGCTGCGAGTGAAATAGCTTCACAGACAAAAGATGCCGGATTACTTTTCGGAAGTATCGTTGAGGAAAATGAAAATATCGGAACGGGAATTTATAACTCGGCTCTTCTTTGTTATAATGGTGAAATTCAGTTTGTTCAGAAAAAAACTTTGCTACCGAATTATGATGTGTTCGATGAAGTAAGATATTTTGAATCATCAAAAGAAGTTTTCGTGCATGAATTTAAGGGTGAGAAATTAGGAATATCAATCTGTGAAGATATCTGGAACGATGCCGATTACTGGAAACATCGTCGTTATGAAAAAGATCCTGTTCAAAAATTAGTTGATGACGGGGCTACTGTTTTGTTAAATATTTCAGCGAGTCCCTACGCCTACGGAAGAAGGAAGGAACGAGCTGAAATGCTTTCCGTACTTACTAAAACCAATAATATCTCCCTGGTTTATTGCTGCTGCGCCGGCGCTCAGACGGACCTGATTTTTGACGGAGCCAGCATGTTTTTCAATTCAGCAGGAGAGCTTAAGTTATTGGGGGAAAAATTTGAGGAAGATTATTTATTTTTTGACTCCAACCAAACTTCCAAAACTATTACCGATATTGAAGGGAGTTATGAAGAAGAAGTTCTGAAGGCATTAATTTTTGGTTTACGGGATTACGCAAGTAAAACAGGATTCACAAAAGCTCTCGTAGGATTGAGCGGGGGAATTGATTCTGCGCTCGTAACATATATTGCTGTTCATGCATTCGGAAAAGAAAATGTTAAAGTGATAATGATGCCGTCAAAGTTTTCGAGTGAAGGAAGCGTGACAGATTCTGAGAAACTAATCGCGAATCTCGGCATCTCATCTCATAATGTTTCTATTCAGCCTGTTGTTGATTCTGTTCTCGCTCAGTTGGAGCCATTGTTTTCAGGAAAAGCTCCCGACATAACAGAAGAAAATATCCAGGCGCGAGTGCGGGGTTTATATCTTATGGCATTATCAAATAAATTCAATCTGATGTTATGCACTACCGGGAATAAATCGGAAGTTGCTGTTGGTTATGCGACTCTTTACGGTGATATGTGCGGAGCCTTGGCGGTAATTGCGGATTTATATAAAACTCAGGTTTATCAGGTGGCTAATTACATTAATCGTGAAGAGGAAATAATTCCAAAAGAAATAATTGAAAAAGCGCCCTCAGCTGAATTAAGACCCGATCAAAAAGATCAGGATTCACTTCCGCCTTATGATGTTCTGGATAAAATTTTAAGAATGTATCTCGAAGAGTATAAAGAATCAAATGAAATATCACGGGTTATTGGCGATCCTGAAACAGTTGAATATGTTTTGAAACTTGTTGACCGTAACGAATTTAAAAGGAAGCAGGCAGCCCCGGCGTTAAGAGTTTCAACAAAAGCTTTTGGATACGGAAGAAGATTTCCCATTGTTCATCGATGGGAGCGAAAGTCATAATTTTAATTGAAGGGAGTAAATCGTGTTGAATTACTTGAGAATCTTTTATGCAGTTTTTTCGATAATTGTTTTTGGTAATCCCGCGAATGCTCAATTTGGTAATCGCGAAGAAATAGTTACCGGACGTTTTTATACATCTTTCGACAAAGTATATCAGGGAGGAGAATTTCAATTTGCATTTTCCGGTGAAATTAAGGAAACCTGGCACATAAATTCCAACAAACCAAATGAGGACTTTTTAATTCCTACAGAGGTTAGAATAAAAAGTAATAACGGATTTCAGCTTGTTAATACTTCCTTTCCTGAAGCTAAAGAAGTTGAGTTTGGATTCTCAGATATACCTGTTTCAGTTTACGAGAAAGATTTGTTAATTCACGGCGAAATAAAAGTTCCGGAGGATATAAATCCCGACAAGTACGAATTGGTTTTCGAAATAGTATATCAGGCATGTAATGATATGTCATGTATGGCTCCCGTAACATACAGAGATACAATAGTTGCAGAAGTTGTTGACAGGCAAACTCCCGTAAATCAGATAAATGCTGAAATATTTTCAAAGATATCTCCGCCATCAGAAATATCCAATAATGAAGATTCACTGATTAACACCCTGGAATCAAGCGGAATACTTCTAAGTTTATTAATAGTATTTCTCGGAGGACTTGCTCTGAATTTAACGCCATGTGTTTATCCGCTAATTCCAATAACAGTTGGATATTTCGGAGGTCAGAGCGAGGGAAGCACAGGAAGATTGTTTTTCCTCGGTCTGCTTTACGTTCTGGGGATGGCATTAACATATTCGGTTGTGGGAGTTGTTACTTCCCTGAGCGGTGCAGTTTTCGGTTCATTGCTTCAGAATCCAATTGTTATTATCGGAATTGCAGGAGTACTTGTTGCACTTTCATTAAGTATGTTTGGTCTCTATGAATTTAAAATGCCGGACAAACTGGTTATGAAAGCCGGTGGAGCGCGTTCAGGAAGCGCAGGTGCATTCTTCATGGGCTTAACAATGGGGATAGTTGCCGCGCCTTGTATTGGTCCTTTTGTTATTGGTCTCGTAACTTACGTTGCGGCAAAAGGTGATCCGCTTTACGGATTTCTCATGTTTTTCTTTTTAGCCATCGGACTCGGAACTCCTTATTTATTTTTGGCATTATTTTCAGGTAAAATTAAAAATCTACCCAGAGCCGGTTTCTGGATGAATGCGATAAAAAATATTTTCGGATTTATCCTTCTGGGAATGGCAATCTATTTTCTACTTCCGATTTTGCCGGAACCCATCAGCACTTACATTTTGCCCGTTTTCATGATACTTGCGTCGTTATACATGATCTTTCTCGACAAAACAGCAAATAATATTCTTGGTTTTAGAATTTTTAAGATTGTTTTTGCGTTTAGTATACTCGTTCTTGCTGTATACATGATGTGGCCGAGCGAAAAAGCATCTCCGGATTGGGAATATTTTTCAGAAACAAATTATGAAAAATCTATTGCTGAGGGAGATAAAATAATCATCGACTTTTATGCTGATTGGTGCATCCCCTGCAAAGAGCTGGATGCATTAACATTTTCGGATCAACGTGTAATTGAAAAATCAAAGGAATTTTCTGCATTCAAAGTTGATATGACAAAAACATTATCGGAGGAGACTGAAAGGATAAGAAATAAATTCAGAATTGTCGGAATGCCTACAGTTCTATTAATTGATTCAAAAGGCAATGAGGTAGAAAGGTTGACCGGTTTTGTCAATGCTGATGAGTTTTTAAGTATGCTGGACAAAGTAAAATAAGATTTGACTATTGTTAACTGTTATCTTTAAAAAACTATCTTGAATTAAAACAAGAGTTATAAAATGGCAAAAGAATTATTGAGAGTTCACGAAGTGACGGTAAGATTTGCGGGCGACTCCGGCGATGGAATGCAATTAACCGGAACGCAATTCAGTAATACGACGGCATTGGTTGGGAATGATTTAAGTACACTTCCTGACTATCCTGCAGAAATCCGCGCACCTGCCGGAACATTATACGGCGTGAGCGGCTTCCAACTACACTTCAGCGAAAGTGATATTCTTACTCCGGGCGATAATCCTGATGTGCTAGTCGCAATGAATCCGGCTGCGCTGAAAATTAATCTTAAAGATGTAAAACCAAGCGGAACAATTATAGTCAACGAAGACGCCTTTGATGCGAAAAGTCTATCGATGGCCGGATGGGAAAATAATCCTCTGAATGACGACACGCTGGCTGGTTACAGAGTTCATAAAATTCCAATAACTTCTCTAACATCCAACGCACTCGTAGATAGCGGTTTATCAACAAAAGAAATTACTCGGAGTAAAAACTTTTTTGCTCTTGGTTTGATGTACTGGTATTATAACCGTCCGCTTGAACCAACCTTAAAATGGATTGATGAAAAATTTAAAAAGAACAAACTCATTGCCGAAGCGAACGCAAAGGTTCTGAAAGCCGGGTATAATTTCGGCGAGCAAACAGAAATTTTTACGGCTCGTTATGAAGTAAAAGCTGCGAAATTAACACCGGGAACTTACAAAAGCATCTCTGGAAATGAAGCTACAGCGGTTGGATTTATTACCGCCTCAAAATTAAGCAATCTTCCATTATTCTTAGGTTCTTATCCTATTACTCCGGCATCTGATATTTTGCATTATCTCAGTGAATATAAAAACTACGGTGTAATAACTTATCAGGCTGAAGATGAAATTGCCGGAATAACTGCTGCGATAGGCGCAGCTTTTGGAGGAGCGCTTGCCATTACAACAACCAGCGGGCCGGGAGTTGCCCTGAAAACTGAAGCTATTGGTCTGGCAGTTATGACTGAACTTCCACTGGTGATTATCAATGTTCAGCGCGGTGGACCAAGCACAGGTCTACCGACAAAAACTGAACAAGCCGATTTACTTCAGGCTGTTTATGGAAGGAATGGCGAGGCGCCGATAATTGTTCTGGCTGCTTCCACGCCAAGTGATTGTTTCAAAATGGCTATTGAAGCATCGAGACTTGCGCTAAAATACATGACTCCGGTTATGCTAATGACGGACGGATACATTGCTAATGGCGCTGAACCATGGCGAATTCCGGAAGAGGAAGATTTACCAAAAATTGAAGTGAAATTTCATACGGATAAGGAAAATTTTCTGCCTTATTCACGGAACGAATTTATGGCTCGTCCATGGGTTCGCCCCGGAACGCCGGGACTTGAGCACAGAATCGGCGGACTTGAAAAAGCAAACCTAACAGGTAATGTGAGTTATGATCCTGATAATCATGATTTAATGTGCAGGCTTCGTGAAGAAAAAGTTTTAGGTGTTGCTAATGATATTCCTGATTTGAAAGTACGTGGAGATGAAGATGCTGAATTACTTGTTCTCGGATGGGGAGGAACTTACGGAACTATAGCTGAATCAGTAAACCGGGTTCGTTCACAGGGATATAAAGTTGCTCACGCGCACTTAAAATATCTTTACCCTATGCCTAAAAATACTGGAGAAATTCTTCGTCGCTTTCGAAAAGTGCTGATACCGGAGATTAATCGAGGTCAACTAGCAAAAATAATCAAGAGTGAATTTTTAGTACCGGTTGAGTCTTTTAATAAAATGCGCGGCTTGCCCTTAAAAGGAAAAGAAGTCCGGGATAAAATTAGAGAATTGCTTGGAGGAAATAATGACTGATAACATAAATGTAGCCGAGTTAAAACTGAAGCCGAAAGATTTTGCTTCCGACCAGGATGTGAGATGGTGTCCAGGATGTGGCGATTACTCAATTCTTGCTCAGGTTCAAAGAGTGTTTCCCGATCTTGGTATTCCCAAAGAAAAAATTGTGTGGGTATCAGGCATCGGATGTTCAAGCCGTTTTCCTTACTACATGAGTACTTATGGATTTCATAGTATTCACGGGCGAGCTCCCGCAATTGCTTCAGGATTGAAAGTAGCACGACCTGATTTATCCGTCTGGGTTGCTACAGGTGATGGTGATTTGATGAGTATTGGCGGCAATCATTTCATACATACTTGCAGAAGAAATATCGATATCAAAATTCTTATGTTTAACAATAGGATATACGGACTAACAAAAGGACAATATTCTCCCACATCCGAAAAAGGAAAGATCACCAAAAGTACGCCTTTTGGTAGTGTAGATTACCCCTTTAATCCTCCTTCGCTTGCTCTCGGAGCTGAAGCTTCTTTTGTTGCCCGTTCAATTGACCGTGAACCGAAACATTTACAGGAAATGATAAAAAAGGCAGCTGCTCATAAGGGTACTGCTTTTATTGAAATATTTCAGAACTGTAATATTTTTAATGACGGCGCTTATGATCATCTTACGAATAAAGAAACAAAATCCGATACTGTTCTTATTCTCGAACATGGAAAACCAATGTTATTCGGTAAGAATAATGATAAAGGAATAAAATTCGACTGTGGAAAAGTTGCTGTCATTGATTTGGATAAAAACGGAAACAGCATTAGTGATGTTATGTTGCATGATGAAACAGACCCGAGCCCGATCCGTGGGTTTATGCTTTCCCACATGACTGATGATCCATCAATGCCAACACCTATCGGTGTGTTCAGAAGAATTGAAAAACCAACTTACGATCAGGGTGTTCATGAACAGATTGATTTTGTGAAAGCAAAAAAAGGTGAAGGAACCCTGAAAGCATTACTGCATAGCGGTAATACCTGGAAAGTAGATTAAATTTATCTGACAAAAAAAACAGATACGCATATTTTCATAGTCATCCGCTCAAAAATGGGCGGATGTTTTTTTTATCAATCGGATTTGACAATCATACGGGGATGAGGCTTTTTTTGGTGAAGATATTCGATAAGTAAATAGAAGTAACTTGATAATATTTCCGGATATAACTTTTGGCGATCCTGTTTTTTATACATTTTTTTCGCAACTTTACACCTTCTTTTTTTGAGGTTATGATGATTGATTATTTGTTACTTAAGAAAATACTCGAAGAGGAAAATTCATTCCTGATTACTACGCATGTAAATCCTGATGCGGATGCACTTGGAAGCGAGATCGCGGTTTACGAAATACTTTCGCATCTTCAGAAAGAAGTCAGAATAATCAATCATAGCGAAACACCTTATAATCATAGATTTCTTGATCCTAAAAATGTAATCGAAGTGTATGAACCATCTTTGCATGACGAATATATTGATAAAGTTGAACTGATAATAATACTTGATCTTAACCAGCTTAATCGTATTGTCTCGATGGAAAATGTTGTCCGCCTTTCAAAATCGGAAAAGATTTGTATCGATCATCATCTGAATCCGGAACCCTTTACCAAATATTATTTCGCTGATCCTGCGCTCGCGGCAACGGGTGAAATAATTTTCAACCTGATTGAAAATACTAAAATAGCGCCGTTAAATTATGAAATCGCAAACGCTTTATATGCCGCTATCATGACTGACACAGGTTCGTTTAGATTTGACAGGACTACTCCGAAAATTCACAGAATTGCAGCGCAGCTTCTTGAATACGGAATCAAACCCGATGAAGTGCATGATAAAATTTTTTCACAAAGTAAAATTGGTAAACAACATCTGCTGGGTCATGCTCTTAATTCACTTAAGTTGAACTCAACCGAAGAAATTTGTTACATGACTCTAACAAGAGAAGATTTGATCAGAAACAATGCAACCGAAGCAGACCTGGATGGATTTGTGAATTATTGTCTTGGAATTGAAAATGTTCGGATAGGAATTTTCTTTTACGAACTTTCTGACGGAATAAAAATTAGTTTTCGCTCGAAGGGTAAAATTCCTGTTAATGAATTAGCTGCTGAGATCGGCGGCGGCGGACACTTAAATGCATCCGGTGCAAGATTGTTCGATGCAAAATTAAACGACTATGTTGACAGGGTAATAAAGTCTGCTGAAAAATATCTGAAATACTAAACTACTTTTTATATAACTGTCCGTCTTTCATTTCATAAACTATATCGGCAAGTTTCACGAGCTCCGGATTATGTGTAACAATTAAAAAAGTCAATCCGAGATTTTTTTTCAAATCGAAAAACAAATTATGCAAAGCTGTACTATTTGCCGAATCAAGATTACCTGTCGGTTCATCAGCAAAAACAATGTTCGGGTTATTCATCAGAGCCCGCGCGATTGCTACACGTTGTTGTTCTCCCCCGGACAATTCAGCAGGTTTGTGGTCAATTCTTTCTTCCAGTCCAACAATCTGAAGTAATTCAAGAGCTCGTGTTTTAGCTTTTTTAAGAGAAACTCCGCTTATCATTTGAGGAATAGCTGTATTCTCCAAAGCAGTAAACTCAGGTAGTAACTGATAAAATTGAAACACAAAACCGATATGTTTATTCCGGAAAGAAGCAAGCTGGTGATCGTTCAGTGATAAAATTTCTGTGTTTTCAATAAACACTTTCCCCGAGTCAGGTTTATCCAGCCCGCTCAGTATATGAAGCAGAGTGCTTTTACCTGCACCCGAAGCGCCGACAATTACGGTAATCTTTTTCTCTTCAAGTCCGAAGTCAACACTTTTTACGACCTCAATATTTTTACCTTTTTTATTGCTGAAGGATTTATGAATATTTTCTGCTTTTAATACAAACATAATTTTTTTTATTCCCATTTTATTGATTCAATCAATGGAGTTTTTACAGCTTTTTTTGCAGGGTAAAATGAAGCCGCAAATGTAAGGAAAAATGATGTTACCATAATTATTATTGTATCACTCATTCTCACCTGCATTGGCAGTGAATCGATTATATACTTTGTCGGGTCAAGCGGGTAAATGTTGTATTTAACTTGCACGAAACATACTGCGAGTCCGATGAATGCACCCAAAAAGGTTCCTATGATTCCAACAAGTAATCCCTCGAACATGAATATTTTTCTAATTGAATTATCCGAGGCTCCCATCGAACGCAATATTCCGATATCTTTTTTCTTTTCTACAACCGACATTGTGAGCGATCCCAGAATATTAAACGTGGCGACAGCGATGATAAGACAAAGCAGAATATACGCCACCCATCTTTCAATTAACATCATTCCATAAAGTTCTTCATGAAGATCA
>CAZEXO010000121.1:0-11120 GCA_964516545.1 uncultured Melioribacteraceae bacterium | reverse complement strand
AATTTCATGCGGGCGGTTATTTGCTAAAAAAAGTATATCTGATTTTCCAAAACCGGACCATATTTTTATTTCGCGGAAAATATCGACAGGTACAATTAGGATTTCTCCCTCTCCGTCACCTTCTGCACCTTCACTCCAGGCTGTTGTTTGATCCCCGTCAAAAGCATTATATGCAGAATACATACATGACCATTCATCATATTCGATTTGGGTGAAGCTCAGTTCATCTTCCGATTCTGATTGAACAACAGGCGCTTTACCTGTAGGACATAAAACTGAGGTTGACCATGGCTCGTAATTATTATTATTTACATCGGATAAAAACAAAATCGGAATGAATCCTGCTTCAATCATTGATTTAAGGGGCGAAAAATGATTACAATCGCATGGACGTTTTTCTTCATAAATCTGCGAATTAATTTGTATCGAAAAAAATACGAGAGCAATAATCAGTTTTTTCATTCATCTACCCCAGATTAATGAATGCAAAGATTTGTTGTTTACTGCCAAAACATTTCTTGGAAATGTAATACTTTATTTTTTATCAAGCCAGTCAAGGAGCCCGGTGATAAAAGTTAAAGGGTGAGGCGGACAACCCGGCACAAACAGATCAATTTTATTTTCTTCAAGAAATTTCCGTTCGATTTCTGATGAATACTGAAATATGCCGCCTGAAATTGCGCAGACACCGAATAGAATTATAATCTTCGGCGCAGGCGTAGCTTCGTAGGCGATTTCCAAAGCTTTCGACATGTTACGCGTAATCGGCCCGGTAATTACAATACCATCAGCATGGCGCGGGGAAGCAACGAATTCTATTCCATATCTTCCCATATCGAAATTAACGTTGTTTAATGCATTCAATTCAAGTTCGCACCCGTTACAACCACCGGCGGATACCTGACGCAGTTTAAGGGATTTCCCGAAGTAATCGATAATTTTCTTCGAAGCTTTTTCCGGTTTAAGCTTTTTTGTTTCATTTGTTATGAGCAGTTTTTCTCTTCTATCGGAAACTGTATGATTATCGTTCGTGAAATGAATAATATTTTTAGGACATATATTTTCGCATAAAGGACAGAAAGTGCACATTCCAATATCTATTCTAACCGGATTAAGTTTTATGGCATTTGTCGGGCAGACTTCAACACATTTATTGCACCCCTGAATACAGAGTTTGTCCTCAATGTCCGGCAATCCGCGGTATCTTTGGGGAAAGGGTGCATTTCTTACATCGTGAATAATCGGATCGCCCTGAAGTATTCTTATCTTAAGTGCATCTTTCATTTTATTATTTTATCTCAAATCAATATTGTTAATAAATTATAAATCATGTCCCGCGTAAGACAAATCAAAACTTTTATTACAGAGAGGAAAATCAGAAATTGCAGTTCCGCGTAAAGCAAGCGATAAGCCATACCAGTTATTAAATGAAGGATCTTTTATTTTATAATTTGACAAATTTCCTTCGTTATCTGTAAATGCAACATGTATTATTTCGCCCCGCCATCCTTCAACAATTGAAACCACAGCGCAGTCAGAGCCCATGCATCCAGATGCTGTAAACACTTCTCCTTCGGGAAGATTTTCCAATTGTTCAAGCGCGAATCTCAATGATTCATCAATCTCCATTGCCCGCAACCGGGCTCGAGCAAAAACATCACCGCTTGATAATGTAATTATAGAAATCGGGTTATAACGATAAGCGCTATAAGGAAAATTTATCCGAATATCTTCCTCAAGTCCGGAAGCCCGGGCTGCTAAACCGGTCATTCCTATATCACGTGCAATTTCTTTTTCCACAATTCCGGTTTCTTCGAATCTTGTTAAAGCTCCCACTGATGAGAATAGATAGTCGCTTATTTGTTTGGCATCATTTTTTACAATGGTCAGATTTTCTATTACCGATTTTAGTATCTCTTCGTTTGTGTCAAAACGGACTCCGCCATAAACAAATAATCCGCGTCCGAATCTTGAGCCGCAGATAGCTGCAAGGCTATTAATTACCAAAGTTCTGATTCTTCCGTAAGATGACGCTGGCAGGGCAAATCCAACGTCATTAGCAATTCCTCCCAGCCCGGCAAGATGCATTGCCGCCCGTTCTATTTCTGAGGCAACTACTCTGATAACCTCGGCGCGTAGATTTACCGAAACGCCGCATAAACTTTCCACAGCTCCACAGTGCGCAAATACATTACCAATTGTTGTGTCGCCTGCAATTGATTCCGCAAGAATAATTCTTTGTGAAGGAGTTAATTCCGGCATTAATTTTTCAACTCCCCTGTGCTGATAGCCGAGACTAATTTCAAGGTTGTAAACCGTTTCTCCATGACACTGAAATCTGAAATGTCCGGGTTCAATTACACCTGCATGAATAGGTCCAACAGCAACTTCATGAACCTCCTCGCCTTTCATCATAAATAATTCATAACGTTTATCAGCAAATACCATATCCTGTTTTCTTACGGGTCTCAACCAAGGATGATTAAGAGGAACATAGCCATAATTTTCCGCGAGTTCACATTCGTAATAATTTGTATGTGGAAATTCATTAGCCCAGCTTTCAAATTGTGTTGTTGAATTGTTGAAATCACCTCCGATTATTTTTAAGGAGGAACTTTCGCTATCCAGCAACACGGCAATAAGTTTTTTAATTTCTGTCCTATTAAGGGGAAGAAGTGAAATCATCCTGTTCCCTTCTCCGAGACATTTGGCAACAGCATTCCGGAATTCATTCTTTCCGAAGAATGGAATCGTGTTTGTACGAAACATCTGATTATTCTGAACTTCCAAGTAACTCATAACTTAATTCCGAAATCATTAGCGATACCGATAATATTGTTGTGTAGAACCTCAGGTAAAAATACCGCAACAACAACCAGTAGGGTTAGTAACGCGATGGAAATAATATGCACGGATTCGTATTTCTCTTCTTGAATCTGCATAGATGAATTTTCGTTCTTCTTATAAAGCATGTTAAAGATAATTTTTCCCATATTAATAAAAATGAATAACATAAAAAACATAACTAACAACAGAAGCCATGAACTTCCCGAAAAAAGAATTCCCTCATAGATTTTTATCTCGCTAAAAAATATTCCGAAAGGCGGAATACCCGATATCGCCAAAAAGGCTAACAGGAAAATCCATCCGGTTTTTGGCAGAGTGTTCAGCACGGCTCTTACTTTCTCAACCTCTCTTGTTCCATAATTTCGATGAATATTTCCGGCAGAGAAAAATAGAATCATTTTTGTTATTGAATTGTAAAGAGCGTGATACATTGCACCTACAAATGCAAGTCCGCCTATTCCGATTCCCAACGTTATTAATCCAAGATGTTCAACACTGGAATATGCCAGCATTCGTTTATAGTTACGTACTTTAAAGATGTAGACGAAAACAATAAGTAATGACGTCATTCCGCCTATTATTAAAAGAGTTTGCGCAAATGATGAAGAACTAGTCGGACGAAGAACCTGATAAATCCTCATAACGCCGATGAGTGAAGTGATCCTCAGCGAACCGGACATCAGCGCAGCGATAGGGCTTGGAGCGTTGCTTGTAGCATCAACATCACCGGAATGCATCGGAGCAATTCCGATTTTTGTACTTAGCCCCACAAAGATAAAAATGAAACTCGCCTTAAGCCAAATCGGATTTAGATGTTGTGCGTTAGCAATGAGATCGCTGAAAAATAATTGTATTCCTTCAACCCTGGTTCCCTTTGCTGAAAGTGTAAGCATAAGTATCCCGATGAACGCGAAAGCAATTCCTATTGAAACCAGAAATAAATATTTCCACATTGCTTCCAGGGCTTCTTCATTCCGATAAAAATATATTAGCGGCACAACGCTTAAAGTTGTTGCCTCAGCGGCAACCCAAAACATACCGAAATGACTGCTCAATAATGCTGCTGAATTGGCAGTCAAATAAAAATTCAGGAACATGAAATAATTCTTTTTCCCTTTATCAGCATTCGGCATAACAGGTTTTTGTAAATAGGAATAAGAAATGAGAGTAACCCAGAAATAAACATTAGAGAGTATTAGAATAAAAAGTTTGTTGAGCTCATCCAGCCTGAAAAAAACGGGGAACTGGGGAATTGTTAATCCGATAAAAATCATAATTGAAACAGCAAGATGAAGTATCGCCACAAATAAAGAGATTACATATTGAATCCGCAAATTTTTAATAAGGAAGCATAATCCCGAAACAACCAGTGGAAGCAATATTAATAATGAAAACTCGGGCATCAGTCTTTTAACCTCCCGAGATGAGTAACTTCAAAACCGGCAAAGGTGCTTCGGATTTTGTTAAGCGCGATACCCATCAGGAAAACCACAACAAATACGTCAAGTAATATTCCCACTTCAATCATCATCGGCATTTCAGACGCTACGGAAGTACCGAAGAGAAATATTCCGTTTTCCAAAATCAGAAATCCGCATACATGAACAATTAATTTTTTTCTAAACATTATCAGATAAATGCCGACAATAATTGCTGAAAATCCGGATGCAAAAGGTATAACATCCAACTCAGTACTTAACGAAATTATACTTGACGCAATGAAAATCAGAGTCATTGATGCAATTACCAGCGATAAAAACATCATCGGCTGGATTGTTGATTCAAATCTTCTTTTAACATCAAGCTCTTTAATAAGTTTATTAATATATCCCGGAATCAAAACTACTTTCACTAATATAACCGTGAGGGGAAGAATTATGCCGAACACAGAAAATTCTGAAATAAAAGGCAGAATAAGCATAACTGTAATAATCAGTCCCTGAGCTACCAAAACGGAGACCAGCGCTTTCACGCGTGATGTAGTTGCAACGTAAAACAGCGATAAACAAAAAAGAATACTTAAAACATTTTCCATCTCTGACTCATTTTGTAAAAGTATATATGAGTAAATTTAATATTCCAATAGCAGTGGCAAATAATAAATACTGAGGAACATTTTTTAATTTATAACGCGAAGTAATCGTTTCAACGATGCCAAGAATTAAAGAAAACGCAAGCGAACCTGTTATAAAAATAATGATACCAATCGCATAACTATTCTGACTGAAGGGATAAAAGAAAGAAATCTCAAGAATCGTATAGATAAATAATTTCACATACGATGTATACTGATAAAGGAATAAATCAATCCCGGAATTATCAAGAATCATCACTTCATGAATCATCGTAAGCTCGAGATGAGTATTAGGATCGTCAACCGGCATGCGCGAACACTCGGTAACAGCAAGAATGAAAACAGAAATTGAACATACTATTATAAAAATTTCGTATGATACTTCGGTAAGTTGAATCGACCTGTAAATATCATATAATGAAGTGTAACCGCTAATAAATGCAATACTGCCGATTGTGAAAAAGAAAATCGGCTCGGCAAATAACGCAAAAGTAGCTTCGCGTGACGCGCCCATTCCTTCAAATGAACTGCCGATATCCATTGCCGCAAGAATTTGAGAAAATCTTGCCAGCCCGAGAAGATATGCAAACAGAATTACATCTCCGTCAAAACTGATTAAAGGTTTCCAGAATCCGATTGGAAGTATCGCCGCGGCTGTTGTTATTGCAGTGAAATTGATTATCGGAGAAATCCGACTGACAAAAGAAGATGAGTTTGCATTGATAGTTTCTTTTTTGAAAAGTCTGTTTAACTCATAATATGGTTGTATGATCGGCGCGCCAATTCTACCGGTCAAAATAGCCTTTTGCTTATTCACTAAGCCGACTAAAAAAGGCGCCGCGCTCAGTATCAATAACAGCGATATAATTCCCTGTAAAATTTCTATACCCATAAAAATGCAATTATACTGTAAACAATTATGATAGCTAAAATAAAACCTATGTAATAACGGATATCAGTCTGACTAAGAAATTCTATTTTTGTAATTAATAATCTCATCACGTTGAATAATGGCATGATTATTTTTTCTTCGACGAAGTCTTTCGAATGGCTTTTTAATTCAGAAGGTGATGGAAATATTCTGCCGGACGATATTATTTTTTTCTCATAAACCAGAATTGATTTTGGGATTGTATTAAGTTCGTCAGCAAATGATGAAGCAGTATACTGCATTCGAGGGCTAAGTTTCTCATACCCACATCCCCATGCGTCGGATTTTCGTTGCCCGTATTTTTTTTCCAATCTGATTTTTAAAAAGAATAACAAAATAATTGTAATGATGATTGCTGAGAAGATAATTGTAAAATATAACCAATCGATATCAAATAAATACGATGACGAAAATTTTTGATTCATAAAAGTGTTTGTGACAACATCATTTACCATTTTTATAAATGGTTGTGGGAATATGCCGATTATTATGCATAAAGCAGCAAACAACGAAAGCGGGATATAATCAAAAACCGTAATGTGAAATTTGTTTACTTCTTTTCTCTCACAACCTAAAAACATAATTGAGTTCACTTTGGTAAAACAAGCTACTGCGAGTCCCCCGACAAATGCAAGTCCGACAACAAACAAAAGTAAAAGAATCGGGTAATATTCTTTCAACTCATTGGATGATTCAAAAAAGCCAAGGTATATAATGAACTCAGATATAAAACCATTGAAGGGAGGAATTCCGCTTATCGCGACCGAACCGATTAGAAATAAGATTGCCAGATATTTTGCTTTATGAACAAGACCACCCATGAGTTCAATATTTCTGGTTCCAAGATTCTGATAAACAACACCGCTTCCGATAAAAAGCAGGCTTTTAAATATCGCGTGATTTAAAGTATGAAGAAGGGCTCCACCATATCCTAAAAATTCCAACACATATAAATTATTTGCTGAACCTAGTAAACCGATGCCAATACCGAGCCCGATAATTCCGATATTTTCCACTGAATGATATGCTAAAAGTTTTTTGATATCATGTTGAGCCAGCGCGTACCAAACGCCTAAAATTGCTGTAACCATGCTAATAACGAGCATGAGCCAACCGCACCATTCAGGCAATGGTTTTATGAAAAGAATAGTCCTTAGGATTCCATAAACACCCATCTTAATCAATACTCCTGAAAGAAATGCGCTTAGAACAGTCGGCGCGATGGGATGAGCCTGTGGAAGCCAAAAATGAAATGGGATGAATCCGGCTTTAATTCCGAATCCTGCCAATGACAAAACAAAAATCAGCGGAACGATAAAGCCATCACCTGTTGATAAATGGTAGTCGGAAAAAAACCAACTGCCTGTATGATTGTGAAGAATAAAGAACATTACATACAAAACAAAAATGATTACATGTGATGCCGCGAAATAATAAAAACTTCCCTTTTGAACCTCATCCTTTTCTTTTTCGAGAATCATGGCGAGATAGCCGGACATACTCATTATTTCCCAACTGATCAGGAAAAATATAGCCTGGTTTGCTATTACGATGATTTGTGTTGAGATCATCAGCAAAATATAAAAGATTATAAAACTCCTTACAGGATGCCCCTTTGAAATATAGTGTTCCAAATATGAAAAATTATAAAGTGTTGTTGGTAATGCAATCAATTGTACCAAAAATAAAAAGTAAAGGTTAAGGTCGTCGAATCGAATGAAGTTATGAAAAACTTTTGGGGAAATTTGCAGTGATGAATCCGACAATAACAAATTCAAAGTAAAACATAAACCGAGCGCTAACCCAATAATTAATACTGTATTTGATATGACAAGCGATCTTCGATTGTTCTTAATCAGAACCAGAGGAATAGCCAGAAGCTGAATTACAAAGGCTCCGATAAATAACATCAAACCGTTCTCGGCAAAATCATTCATTAAACTTTACTCCGGCTGTCCTCAATTTTTTTTATTATGTCGAGAATTTCCCTGTACTCGAGTCTGTTCTCAAGCGCGAAACGAAAAGTTGTGTTTGATAACAGAAAACCCAGGTGAGCAATTAAGCTTAAGTGTTGTTTAATAGTCTGTGAAATTAAAAGTATGAGTGTATGCACAGGTTTACCGTCGATTGATTTCAGGTTAAGCGGTATATCAGGGAAAAAGAAACAGATCAACGGTTTATTTTTCCCGACTACGATCGGAACTCGCGGATGAGGAAGACTTATTCCATTACCGATTGCAGTACTCATCATTGTTTCGCGACTCTTAAGCAATTGAACAAGAATTCCACGATCAACAGTTTTTGCAAAATTTATTCTCTCTATCATCTGTTCAATATAATTCGATTCAGTAAATCCACACTTGAAATGAAAAGAGTCTTTATCAAGCAAGTGACTTAAAGAGTCTATATGGTATTCGCTGAATTTTTGATGACCGCTGACATTAATCGGCAAATTGCGGCTCAAAGTCCATTCAATAATCTTTTGTTTATTAAATACAACTTTGTCATGAAGGTATTCGAAGGGAATTTCCTTGTTCTTCACGAGATGCTGCACTTCTTTTTCGGTAAGCATCAGAAGGTGAGCAATATCTTTTATGTTTAAGTCCATTTCATCCTGGTCAATTAACTACTGATTTGTCATTTCTCTTTTGACAGTCGGTACAAAATCTATCGGACGACCAAGTTTAGGTAATCCTAAATATTCTCTTGCGCCGTCAAGAGCATCATCTATATTGCCGAAGATATTCTCTTCTCCGTAAATATCAAAAAGTCCGGATTGCGTAAGAGCAACCAACGGCTGCGTATGGACACCCGAAAGAATTAAATGAGTATTATTCTTTTTCGCATCATTATAAAAATCCTTCAGCGTTTGCAGTCCGGTTGCGTCAATAGCGGGCACGTTGCGCATACGAATAATTCTTACTTTTGGCGGTTCTTCAATGTTAGCCATCTGGTCCTTAAACTTTTTAGCTGCACCGAAGAAGAATGGTCCGTTAATTTCGAATACCTCAACTCCCACAGGAATTTGTTTTTTATCGATGGCGTTCGGATCCGGTAATTCTTCTTCATCCTTAAGTTCGCGTGTTATTACGCTTACATTTGATACTTCAGCCATGCGTTTCATAAAGAGCAATACTGCCAGTATCATCCCTATTTCAATAGCAATAGTTAAATCGAAAATGACAGTCAGAAAGAAAGTAGTCAGTAAAACTGCAACGTCACTTTTCGGACTTTTGAGAAGGTTCACAAAATTGTGCCACTCACTCATGTTGTATGATACAATTATTAGTATTGCAGCCAGAGTAGCCATTGGAATAAGTTTCGCATAACTACCGAAAAAAAGCATGATAAGAAGCAAGGTAATAGCATGGATGATTCCGGCTACAGGAGTTCTTCCCCCGTTTTTAATATTTGTAGCCGTTCGTGCTATAGCGCCGGTTGCCGGTATTCCGCCAAAAATAGGAGTCACGATATTTGCTAATCCCTGGGCAATCAGTTCCATATTACTGCGATGTTTACTTCCAATCATACCATCGGCAACCACAGCAGAAAGCAGAGATTCAATTGCCGCGAGTAAAGCAATCACCATGGCGGGTCCGATAAGATTTTTAATAACTCCCAAATTTATTTCGAAAGAACTCGGCGCCGGTATATCCGATGGTATATCTCCGAATATACTTCCAATAGTATCAACAGGGAGTTTCATTACAATCACTAAAACAGTTGTTACAATTATTGCCACTAATGATCCTGGAATGCGGTGCGTAATTCTGGGCCAGAAAATCATAATTATTAGCGCCAGTAAAGCTATGCCTAATGTGTAATAATTAATTGTCGAAAATGATTCAAAATATGCAATCCACTTTTCATGAAATTCGGCTGGCACTTTGTCAATTGACAATCCAAAAAAATCTTTCATCTGTGTGGAAAATATTAATAATGCTATTCCGCTGGTAAATCCTACAACTACAGGGTAAGGGATAAATTTTATCAAAGAACCGAACTTAACAAGTCCCATCACGACCAGGATAACTCCTGCCATGATAGTTGCAATTGCCAGTCCGGTAGTTCCGTAATTCTGAACTATTCCATAAACAATAATAATAAACGCACCGGTTGGTCCGCCGATCTGAACGCGACTGCCGCCAAATGCCGAAATAATAAATCCGGCAATTATTGCCGTGATGATTCCTTTTTCAGGAGTTACACCGCTTGCTATTCCAAACGCGATAGCAAGAGGCAGCGCGACAATTCCGACAATTACTCCCGCAGTCGCATCGGCAAGAAACTGTTTTTTGTTATAATTTTTTAAAGTCGTAAAAAGTTTTGGTTTTATGATGGACATTTTTTCCCTTCATAATGAATATTACTCAATAACAATTATTTACTCTACGAAAGTGCAATTCTAATAATCCCGTGTAATAATCAGTACAACTTATTATTAACAAAAAGAATCGCCTCTGGAAATTACTGCTTCGGAGTTATTGTCTAGCTCTTTAGGTAAGTTAATTTAGAGAGGTGCCTTTATAATTATATTTCTCAGTACCAAGTTCCGCTTTTTTCACTGACAAAAATAGTCAAGTTCAGTGAGCAGAACAAATGATTGGATAAATTTTATTACACAAAAAATATCTTTCAAGTTTCGCTATGAATAAATGTCAGCATCATTTATGGTTTCATTAAAAAACTGGAAATTTCAGATGGAGGAACCTTCATCAGCCCGTTAACAATTAGTGGATCCGAAGCAATTCTTGCAATATCAGAAAGCAGAATAAGATGCAGCTTTGGATCATTAGTCGGACTTATAACTACAAAAATAATTTTCGATTTTTCTTCATCAAATGCTTCAAGATCAACTCCTTTTTTGTCGCGGACTATCATACAAATAGGTTCTGTGAGAGTATCGCAGTGTGTGTGTGCAATTGCAACACCCTTTCCAAGTACGGTAAGAAGTTTATAATCTTTCCTTGTAAGCTCAATGTATGTTTTTTCAACATCCAATTCCTTATGAATTAATTTTGCCTTCATGAGCATAAATCTGATGATTTCATTGTAATTATCTGTTTCAAAATCAAAAATATGTTGTGGTAACAGATAAAAAGGAAGATGATGAGCAAACTGTTGGAATAACAATATTTCCCCTTCCCCTTCGAGTGAAATATCGCTTATATGAATATTTTCCCCTGTTGACTGAATAAGTGGTACGGTGCCTTTTACAATTTTATTTTTTGCCTGAGAAGTTTTACTCTTAATTATAACTCTTTCTTT
>CAZEXO010000120.1:2638-11121 GCA_964516545.1 uncultured Melioribacteraceae bacterium | reverse complement strand
AAAAATTCTTGATATGCAGGAAGGATTGAGAATTCACTCAGGACCCGATCACTGGAATGATCCTGATATGATGGAAGTAGGAAACGGAATGACGGCTGCCGAAGACCGCGCTCATTTTTCAATGTGGTGTATGCTGGCGGCTCCTCTAATCGCAGGTAATGATTTACGAAATATGTCTGCTGAAACCGTGGAGATTCTTACAAATAAAGAGGTGATTGCCGTCGACCAGGACAAACTCGGAATTCAGGGATTCAAATTTTTATCTGAGGATGGTCTTGATGTCTGGTTAAAACCGCTTGTAAACGGAGACTGGGCAGTATGTTTTCTTAACAGATCGGATGAAATAAAAAATGTTAAATATGATTGGAAGAAAGAATATGTCAATGACGGTCACTCGGGAATAGTTATGGATTGTAAAAATACAACTTACTCGATAAGAGATTTATGGGTTAAGAAAGATATCGGAACAACAGAAAAAGAATTCACGGCAAAAATTTCCTCTCATGATGTTGTAATGTTAAGATTAACTCCGATAAAGAAATAGTTCTTCGCAATATCATTTTTTGAATTGTTGTTACGAAGATTATTTATAGACAATGAAAAAAGGAAACGGGAGATAAATGATTTCTATGAATTTGGGTAAAGATTTTTTCATTCGTTACTTCATCATCTTATTTTTATTTCTGATTTATAATCTGAGCTTTAGTCAGACTCTTGAGATAAACGAACAAGGTTATTACGAAATACCTTCTCTGAATATTATGGTCTTCGACGATTTTTATCCCGAGGGTCATCAGGGCGGTTTGAGTATTGTTCATTTCGGAACACGCGTAGCAGCCAATGGCGACGTAAGACTTGAACCTACTCCGGGGCAATGGTCGCCCGTACCGAAAGTTGGCGAGAGAAAAGTAGACCGCGTGAATAATGTTATTGAAACGGAATTATCATATCCTGATCCTGATAAAAACGGAAAAGGTTTTAATCCGGTCATTTATCCGGACCTTAATTTCAGTTATAAAATAAGAACCGAATCAATTGGGCAAAGTATAAAACTGACAGTAATCCTTAATGAAGATTTACCTGTGGAATGGAAAAGCAAAATCGGATTTAATCTTGAATTTTTCCCCGGGCATTATTTCGGTGATTTTTATTCCATGGATGGGAAATCAGGAATTTTTCCCCCGCAGCCGAATGGTCCCATGCAAACTGATAGCGAGGAAATATTGCAAATTTCTCCCATGGCAACAGGGAAAGAATTAATCATATCGCCCGGAAATTCCAACAAAGAAATAAAAATCATAAGTAACAGTAGCGATCTTCAGTTAATTGACGGACGAGGATTACACAATAACGGATGGTTTGTTCTGCGTTCTGTTTTCAGCAAGATTGAAAAGGGAAAAGTAATTGAATGGATAATTTCACCTGTAACTGAGACGAGCTGGAGATACAAACCAGTTGTTCAGGTATCTCAGGTTGGTTATCATCCCAGACAGGAAAAATTCGCCGTTATTGAACTTGATAATCTGACGGAAAAATTTGAATCCGTGAGTCTGATAAAAACCGATTCGCAAAACAAAATTATGAAAACAGAAATTTTTCCCAATTACTGGGGTGAATTTCTTCGATATAAATATTTGCGATTCAATTTCAGCAAGATTAAAGAGAGCGGAATTTATAAGATAAAATACGGCGATGTTGAATCGAATGAGTTCGAAATAAAGAATGACATTTATTCGCGGCATGTCTGGCAGCCCGTTATTGAATATTATCTTCCCGTGCAAATGTGTCATATGCGTGTGAAAGAAAAATACAGAATCTGGCATGGCTTATGTCACATGGATGATGCAGTAATGGCTCCCGTAAATCACAATCATTTTGACGGATATCTGCAGGGTGAAAGTACGCTCTGTCATTTTCAACCAGGTGAACATGTTCCAGGTTTAAATATCGGCGGATGGCACGACGCGGGCGATTATGATATAAGAATTGAATCACAAGCCGGAACAATCTATCGACTCGCGTTGGCTTATGAAATTTTTGAAAACAAAATCGATGAGACTTCAATCGATCAGGAAAAACGATTTGTTGAAATTCATAAACCCGATGGCAAACCTGATATCATTCAACAGATTGAACATGGAATTCTTTCTATTGTCGGTGGCTATGAATCACTTGGCAGATTATACCGGGGAATAATTTGTTCCGATCTTGATCAGTATGTCCATCTTGGCGACGCTGCAACCATGACCGATAATACGATTTTTATGCCGGAGAAGAATGATCCGGTATTAGGTTTACCTTTGCCGAAAGATGACCGCTGGGTATTCACTGAAAATAATCCTCATCGTGAATTAAGCGTTGTCCAGGCATTAGCCGCGGCTTCACGGGTATTGAAAAATCATAATCCGGAGCTTGGAAAAAAATGTTTGAAAATCGCACGGGAAGTATTCGCGAACGCGGAAATTGAAGACAACAGAAAAATTGCCGCTGCTGCCGAGTTATATTTTACTACGTCGGATGAAAAATATAAAAACATTATTCTTGAGAATGAATCAACGATTATCAAAAATGTTGAATGGTATAGTTTTGTTCTTGGCAGGCTGGTTGAAAAAATGAATAACGAAAATTTTTCTTCGCGTATATCGGAAGCCGTGAAAAATAACTTCAATAAAATTGTTGAAGCTCAGAAAGAAAATCCTTACGGGGTTCCCTATACACCGCATGTTTGGGGAGCCGGATGGGGGATTCAGTCTTTCGGTGTCGGGCTCTTAATGATGCATATTGGATTTCCTGATATCATAGATAATAATTATATTTTTAACGCGCTTAATTTTGTTCTTGGTTGTCATCCAGGTGAAAATACGGCCTCGTTTGCTTCAGGCGTTGGAAGCAACTCATTGACAGTTGCTTATGGGGTTAACCGCGCTGACTGGTCATATATTCCCGGCGGGGTAGGAAGCGGAACAGCATTAATTCGTCCCGATTTACCAGAACTTAAAATATGGCCTTATTTCTGGCAGCAGTCGGAATATGTTATGGGGGGTGGTTCAACGAATTTTATGTTATTGGCAATGGCAGCAGATTATTTACTTAATAACTGAGATGTAGGCATACGTTCAAAAAACTTATGCCACGAACCTGCCTGCCGAGTCTGTTGCAGAACAGGAAATAAGCTTTATACAAGGTCATTTCGATACGTCCGAGAGGCATCGGACTACTCAATGACCAATGAATTTGATAGGTTTTCGAGCCTGCCTGCCGCTGGCAGGTTTGAGCCTTAGTGGCAAAAAAATCTCTGCATGCGTAAGGAGAGTTAATAAATAAACATCAACAACAGGGGGTTAAAATGAAACGAAAAGAATTTTTATCGAATGTTTGTAAAGCCGGAATATGTTCCTGCGCGGCGATTTCTTTTTTGTCGGGAACCGAATTATTTGCCAAGTCGGAAGATGAGGCAAAAAAAGCGCTTGAAGGAAACCTTGTTTTTACTCAAAGACGTTTTGCTAAATTATTAGAACTGCTCAACGCTGAAGTTGATGCTGAAACCAAGGAAAAAATTATTCAAAACCTGGGACACGAGTGCGCCAAGGAAAGCAAAGATTTTTATATGCCGCATAAAGATAATCCCGAAGGTTTTTTATCGGAAATGAAAAAATATTCTGCTGAAAAAACAATTTATGATGAAAAAAACAATGTGATAAAAATATTCGGTAAGCCGAGAGAAAAATGCGGTTGCAGTCTGGTTGATCATTCAATTACACCAAAAGAGTTCTGTAATTGTTCAAGAGGATGGTTTGAAGAAACATTCAGTTCGATAACAGGTAAACCATGCAAAGTTACGATTGACGAATCAATTCTCTGGGGCGGAAAACAATGCAACTTTACTGTAAAAATCGGTGTGTGATTTTGTAACATTAGAATAATACAGAGATCATGGAGTTGAACATAAATTCTAGTTATGTCTTTGAATCTGATCCTGTTGGAATTCTTGATAAATCCTATTGCTTAAATTCATGCTGTATCGAGGCAGGAAAAGGATTTTTTTTTGATACTAAATCATATATTGCTAAGGATGAGGCGAAAATTCCTGAGTTATAAAAAATCTGAGAGTATCTTTTTATCTGACGGAATGGATAGGGTTGATCTTCCGGGAACCGGACTTGTTGATTACGCTATCCATCCGGATTAGGTAAACGCGGATGATTTATCTCACGTGTTCTGAGAAATTGCGGTTGCAAGCTGCTGGACAAAACTGTAAAATAAATTATCAAACAAAAATAAATATTAATATGAAAAAACTATCTCGTATTTATTTCGTTTACCTCGTAATAATTTTTATTGCGATGAGTTCATACGTAAACGCCGGAAATAACAACGTAATCACGGATGAAGATAAGGTAACCGACAAGGATTCAATCAAATCGGAAATGGAAAAAGTTCTCGAAGACATGTTTTCAAAATGGTATCCTCTTTCCGTTGATTCCTTATATGGCGGATTTCTCAGCGACATCAATTATAAATGGGAACCGGATGGTCCTCAGAATAAAATGATTGTTACGCAGTCGCGGCATATCTGGTCTGTTTCAAACATTATTCTAAAATTTCCCTCGTATAAAAAATATCAATACGCGGCAGATCATGGGTTTAAGTTTCTTCGGGATGTCATGTGGGATAAGGAATACGGCGGGTTTTATAATCTTGTTACAAGGCAGGGCGAACTAATAAAAAACAATGAAACAGTACTGAAAGAAGCTTACGGCAACGTGTTTGCTATTTATGGTCTGGCTGCCTATTTCCATCTCACAAAAGATTCATCGGTTTTGAATCTGGCAAAAAAAGCTTTTCACTGGCTGGATAAACATAGTTATGATCCTGAATACGGAGGATACTTCCAGTTGATTTCCCGTGAAGGAGAACCTCTGAAAAACGGCTCAGGCGGAATTTATCCAAAGGATTATAATAGCAGTATTCATATCCTGGAATGTTTTTCGGAACTCTATAAGATTTGGCCAGATGAATTATTAAAACAACGATTAACTGAATTGCTTTTCCTGATCCGCGATAAAATGATCGATGAACGGGGATTTCTGAAATTATATTTTACGCGTGAGTTAACTCATGTTTCCTTTGAGGGCTCGGATGAAGAAACAATCAGGAATAATTTTGGTTATGATCATATTACGTTCGGACATGATGTCGAAACCGCATTCCTTTTACTTGAAGCATCTGAAACTCTTGGTTTGGAGAATGATACGGTTACAATTAAAGTAGCTGAAAAAATGGTAGACCATGCTCTGGCTTTTGGAATCGACAATCAATTCGGCGGATTATTCGACGGCGCGAATTATTTTAAGAATGAGACTTCGCCAAAAATAACAAAACGCACTAAAGAATGGTGGTCGCAAGCGGAAGCTCTTAACACTTTTTTATTAATGTCGTCAGTATTTCCCGATAAAAATGAGAAGTATTTTAGTGCATTTACCTCACAATGGGAATATTGTAAAAATTATGTTATCGATAAAAAATTCGGTGACTGGTACTGGAGCGGAATCGATCAGGAACCCGACAAAATCTATTTTCACAAGAGCACAATCTGGAAAGGAAATTATCACACTTCGCGTTCTCTGATAAATTGTATTTTAAGACTGCAACAATAAGTAAGGAAATTTTTTTCTGAAGACAGACTAATTTTTATCGTAAAAAAACTGTTGCATAAATAAGGAAAATGTAGTAATGTAATTCGCAAGTTTTCTTCCTGAAAAATTAATTTATAGGAAAGGAGATCCGAAAGCTAAATGGAATTGTGTTTTATTAAATACCGTTGCATGAGGGTTGTTTTCTTATCCCGGAAATTAAGCCCAACAAAGTAAAACTCACTCTCAATCGAATTGAAATAGAATGTGAAAGACCGGTGAATAATCTGCCGAAATTTTATGTTTTATCAGCAAAATATAGATGTCTGTTCTGAAGCATAATTAAGTATAGTTTCAATTTTAATACTCATTTTCGGATGATATCGTCGACATAACGAAGTTTTATTATTGTTATAAAGTTTTATCAGAATAATAATTTTCCTGTAAGACCAGTGTCTGAAAGGTTGATTTGTTCAACGAATTTGAGGGATACCGGTGGCATTATTTTTGTGATTCACTTAAAGCACCACCGGAGATTATTTTTACCGATTTGGGAACGATTCTGTGATTATGAAGGGGTCATTATCATTGCAGAACGAAAATCACCTTTCAAAAAGTTTGTTGTGTTAGTTTAGTGGGAAAATGGAGCGCTGATAAATATTTTGTACGGACAATTTTCAATATATCAGTTCATTATTCAAGATTATAATAAGGGAGATCAAAAATGTTAGGGAATCCTATGAGGAAAAGTTTATTCCTGGCAGTAATGTTTCTGCTCTTTTCTTTCACCTCTTTACTTGCACAGGGAAGAATGGAAGGAACTGTTTTAGATAGTCAAACAGATGAACCTCTGTTTGGCGCAAACGTATTGTTTGAAGGAACAAGTCTTGGGGCAGCAACCGATTACGACGGAAAGTTCGTGATACCAAACGTTCCTGAAGGTAATTATTCTTTGTTGATCAGGTATGTAGGATATACTCAAAAGAAACTGGATGTTGTGATTAAGTCAGGTATGACGGTGAGAGAGACAATAAAATTGGACTTTCAGGTAATTGAAGGAGAAGTTGTAACAATTACAGCTCAGGCTGAAGGACAGATACAGGCAATTAATCAGCAGCTGACTTCAAATACAATTTCAAATGTGGTCTCTGAAGCAAGAATAAATGAGCTGCCCGACGTGAATGCTGCGGAATCTATAGGACGTTTACCTGGAGTCTCAATACAAAGATATGGGGGTGAAGCAACTAAAGTGGCAATACGCGGACTATCACCAAAGTATAACCTTATTACCGTAAACGGTGTTCGTGTCCCAGCAACAGGTGCAGAAGATCGAAGCGTTGACCTCTCACTCATTTCATCCAATATGCTTGATGGAATAGAACTAAAGAAGGCCGTTACACCCGACATGGATGGCGATGCAATTGGCGGTACTGTTGATCTTAAACTTCGTGAAGCGCCGGAGCAATTTCATCTTGAGATCTCAGCTCAGGGAGGTTATAATAAATTGCAGGATTACTATGGTAATTATAATTTTTCTTTAAATACCAGCAATCGTTTTTTTGAAAATAAACTAGGTGTCATAGCCAGTTTTAATCTGGACAATTATGACAGAAGCGCTGATAAATTTTCTGCAAATTACCGTCAGTCTACTGATACACAAACCGGTGAACCATTAATTATTGTTTCCGAAGTTAATTTAAGAGATGAGTCTATAAAGAGAGATAGAATGGGAGGCAGTTTACTTCTGGATTATCAACTGGACAACGGAAAGATAGTTGCTAATGCCTTTTATAATCAACTTAATTCAGATGTAATTTTTAGAATAAACAACATGGACCCAAATAGTGCAAGACATCATTACGATTTAGAACGCAGAGATGGAACAACATCGATTTTTACGGGCGCAATAGGCATGGAACAGGATTTTGATTGGGTAAACTTTGATTTTAATGTTGCTCATACAGCTTCATCAAATGAAGAACCGGAAAATTATCGTTGGAGATTCGGACAGGAAGGTGACGCGTTTACATCAGCGCCAGACGAGAATACACATCCCAATCAGATTCCTTCCTTACTCAGAATAGATTCCATGGCGGCATTGCATTATTTATGGATCGATGCAGTTGAACGTGAAGAGAATGAAACAATGATGCAGTTAAATGTGAAAGTTCCTTTCGTATTGAACAATGATATTTCGGGTTATGTTAAAGCTGGTACAAAATTAAGATGGCTTGACAGAAAAAATGATCAGAATCAATTTGGAAGGGCAGGTCTGCATTATGGTTCCGGTGCCGGAAACTTAAATGAGCCGTTTGAACAATTGGCAACCCTTCTACCTGATTTGGATTTAGGAGAAATTGTAGGGAACACAGGTTTTTTCCCTCTCAGTATGGCACTTTCAGATTATACCCGCGATGATTTTCTAGATGGCGAATATGATTTAGGGTTTGTTGCTGATGAATCGATATTAATGGAACTGACAAGAGCTATGAAGATGGCTGCTGAGGTTTATGGTGAAGATGCCTCATTCGCAAATAATGCCATCGGTACCAGTGGACGTGACTATGACGGTGAAGAAACATATACTGCTGCATACATAATGTCCGAAATTAATTTTGGTGATTATTTTACTCTTATTCCCGGTATCAGATATGAAAAAGATAAATCAGTTTACAATGGTCAAAGATATAGGGAAATAATATCTGCCTGGGAAGACATGGACCCTGGAGAGTTTACGGAACTAACAAGCGAACGTGAAAATGAATTTTGGTTACCAATGATTCATTTTCAGGCTAAACCTACCAATTGGCTACAACTCAGATTGGCAAGAACAGTTACATTAACAAGACC
>CAZEXO010000120.1:0-2628 GCA_964516545.1 uncultured Melioribacteraceae bacterium | reverse complement strand
CTACTATTGACGGATTTAGAAGTACTGTAAACGCTGCTAATTCTTTATTGAAACCAGCCAAATCCACCAACTATGATTTAGCCGTTAGCATTTATGACAATTATGTTGGGTTATTTACTGTTTCAGGATTTACAAAAACAATCGATGATCTTATCATATCAGTAAGTTATAAGCTTCATCCTGAAATTCCACAGTTACCAGGATTAAATGTACCTGAAAGCTGGTATCAGACTGACCGACCTACTGTTTATACAAACATCAATAATCCATATGAAGCAAAGTACAAAGGATTTGAAATTGACTGGCAAACAAATTTCTGGTACTTACCTTCATTTCTTAAAGGATTAGTATTGAATATCAACTATACCTATATAAAATCTGAAACAACTTATCAGGGATATTATCTTGCCAAAGGAGATTCCTTAATCAGAGTTCGTCCGCCGGTTTATAATACAATTCTTATTACAGATTCAGTTCGTGTTGGACGTATGCCAGATCAGCCAAAACACATTGCGAATATTACAATAGGCTATGATTACAAGAATTTTTCAGCAAGACTTTCATTTTTATACCAGACTGATATAAGTGCGTATGTTCATGCTACTAATCCTCTTTTTGATACATTTTCAGGTGAATACGCTCGATGGGATTTATCACTCAAACAGAAAGTAAATGACCAACTTGAGGTGTTTGCAAATTTCAATAATCTTAATGCAAGGCCAGACAGAAGTTTCAGAGGATCGGCCACCGAAAACCCGTCTTATACTGAGTACTACGGGTTTACCATGGATTTAGGGATTAAATATAGATTATAATTTTCAGTGAGATAATTAATATTTCCAATTAAACAAAATAATCCACAAATAAAATGGAGGATATCTATGAAGAAGAACTACGGAATTATCTTTTTAGCATTATTTCTTGTGCTATCTTTTTTCCCGGCAAAAGAGGTTCGTGCACAAGATAATGTTCTTTTAGTTGAGTGGGAAGATGACAACGGTGAAGTAATTGTAAACGCTCTCCGTGATGTCATTGCCAATGATACACTAAGACCGGCAAACCGTATTTATAAATTGAAATATGGTGGCTTTTATTGGATTACGGATCGTATTACTAATAACGATTTCCCATTGGTTATTGAAGGGCAAACTGAGGAAGAAGCTGCGGCAGAAGATGTTGAATTTGGTCCGGCTATTATTCAAAGAGTTGCTCGCAACGATGGTTCTGATCCCGATGGAGTTATGTTTGAAGCTTATGATAATCTGACTGTGAGAAATGTTTGGATAATGGGTCAGACTGATCAGGGAGTTATTGCAGCATATGAGCCGATAAAATTGCTGGGCGATACGAAACGATATGTTTTTGATAATGTTATTTTCGATCGTAATGACTGGCATCATCTTGGACCGGATGGTCCCAACAATTCAATTTATATTATTAATTGTAAGTTCCGTAATATATTTGGACTTACTCAAAACTGGGAAGGACTTGGAATCCGGGTTGAAGTAGGGGCTGATACTGTAGTTATAGAAAATAGTACTTTCTTAAATATTGGCTTCGCTCCTTTCCAATCGGAAGCAGCTCCGGTTAATTATTTCAGATTCAATCATAATACTCTGGTAAACATTGGTCGTCAATTTTCTGCAGGTATACTTTGGAAAACAGCATACGTTACGAATAATGTATTTATAAATCCATACTGGAAAGGTGATTCTGAAGAAATGGTAACCGATCCGGATCGTGAAGAATTATATAACGGTTTCTTTGGTATCGGTGCGCTTCCGGCTCGCTTTGGTACTGATTACGACCGTAAGATAGTATTGGCAAATAACAGTTTTTGGCGTGATCAACGGTTTGAAGATTTCTACACTCAACATCAGCCTCCAATACAACCGCAACCTTTTGTAAATGACACAACAACCGGCTATTTTGCAGCATGGGGTGGTATGTTAATGCAAAATAATTATCTGAATGTGAATCCGGAAGTAGTAACATATCCTGACGAAAAAATAGACTCAATGTTCTTACATATTACTCAGGTTTATGCAGAAGCACCCACACCATTTGCAGCCTACTATTTTGATCCAGGTCGTGATGAAGAATGTTTTGTATGCAATAATTGGCCTTTGCCTGAGGATTTCTCTTATTCGAATTCAACATTATTAACCGGATCAACTGATGGATTACCAGTTGGTGACCTTAATTGGTTCCCGACATCTAAAGAAAATTTCGAAGCGAATAAAGATACTTATATTGCTGCACTTGAAAATATGGTTACTACTCCTGAACTTGAAATAGTGAATAACCTCGAAGCTGAAAATGGTACTCTCGCCGGTGATGCTGAAGTGGTTGCACCGGAAGGATTTATTTACTTCCAGATGGATGGTTCAGGTTGGATTCAGTGGGATTTCAATCTTGAAACTGAAACTCAGATAGATCTAAATGTTTGGACACATATGCGTGGTAATGGTCAAAGAGGTCAAAGAATTATTGTCAATGGTGTAAGTATTCATGATCCGATGGGTTGGGGTGAGTATATCTGGGGCGGTGATGGAAATATTCACTCTGATATGCCGATAGATGAATGGACGTGGACACTGATTATTCAGGCTGAGATTTTGGAAGCTG
>CAZEXO010000119.1:0-11231 GCA_964516545.1 uncultured Melioribacteraceae bacterium | reverse complement strand
GTTGAAGCATGGAAAAAAATAATTGAAAGTTTTCCAACGACCGTCAGTTGCGGAGTGATGCCGGTTGATAATCCTACAGTACCGAAGCCTGAAACCGCTTCGAAAAGTAGTTTCAAAAAATCCTGATTTTCCGAAATGGAAAGGATAAGCATAAAAAATGCGATAGATGTAATTGCCACAAATATTTGAGCGGACGCCTTAAAATATATTCCCATATTAATCGTTCTTTTGAAAAAACAACTATTTGCCCTACCTTTTAATGTCGATATACAGAATTTCATAAATACTGCAAACGATGTTGTTTTAATTCCACCGCCCGTACTTCCCGGAGAAGCGCCGACAAACATTAAGATAATCATTACATATAAACTTACAGGCGATAAAATTCCTATATCGACCGAATTAAATCCTACGGTTGTAGAAGCGCTTATAACCTGAAAAGAGGATATCAGGATATTCTCAAAAAAATCATTTGAGATTTTTCCATATTCGTTAAAGAACAGTATTAAAATTCCTGTAATGAACAGAAATGTTGTTGTAGTCAATCCAATTTTAGAATGAACGGTTAGTCTATTAGCAGAGGGTTTACGAAAATATTTTTTAATATATGTTGACAAATCATAGAGTACAAAAAAACCCAACGCACCCGTTATAACAAGAAAATTTGAATTCACATTAATTATTAAATCATCTCTGTAAGAACAAAGACTATCTGAATAAAGAGAAAAACCAGCCGTACAAAAAGCGCTTATTGAATGAAAAATTGATAACCACAACGAGGTGATTAAAGGAAAATCTTTTATCCAGACAAATAGGTAGATAATTGTTCCGGCTGTTTCGATTATAAGCGTGAATAAAATTGTAAGCCATGCGAATCTTATTAAATCAATTTTTGCGAGTCGCGATACGGAATCTCGTAAGTATTTTTTACCATTCAATGATATTTTATTTCTCAGCAAAGTATAAATTAATACAAAAAATACCATGTAACCGAGTCCGCCGATTTGAATTAACAACAAAATTATAATTTGACCGAATACGGAATAATAAACTGGTGTATCGACTACGATAAGTCCCGTTGTGGAAACAGCGGATGTTGCAGTAAAGAAAGCGTCGATAAAAGGTTGTGAGTCACCTGTATTTGTTGAGACTGGCATCATCAAAGTAAATGTTCCTGCTAATATCAGAACGACAAATCCTGAAGTCAGTAATTGAATTGGTGTAAATATTTTTTGTAGTATTTTTAACATTTCCTCAAAACGAATTAAATTTTATAAAGAATCGAACAAACATTATTAAACAGAACGTATGCAAACCAGTTTATTATTTCTTTAATCACACAAGTATTTTAATTATATATAGCAATCGGTATGCCGAGAATCATAAATGCTGTTGTTTGGAATTTCGATTGGAATCAGCCTGTGCAAATAGTGGGAACAACAATTCATTTCCATTATGAAAAAATAAATTCCAAAATGGTTTTGTTATTTCAGGCGGTGGGTAGACAAAAATAAAATCTGCTTCCATTTCCGGGTTCACTCTCAACCCATATTTTTCCATTCTGAGATTCAACGAATTCTTTGGCGATAGCTAAACCCAATCCGGTACCCTTAAAATAACCGGATTTATCCTTAATAAACTTCATAAAGATTTTATTGATGTTTTCAGATGAAATCCCGGGTCCGCTATCTGCAACAGAGAATGTAATAAATCCATCTGATTTTTTTGCGGAGAGTAGAATTGTGCCTTTCTGTGGGGAGTAACGAATTGCATTTGAAAGAATATTTACAAGTATCCAAACGGATTTTTCCAGGTCAGCTTTTACAAATGGAAGATTATCATCAATATCCGATTGTAGGTTTATTTCTTTTTCAGCAAGTAAAATCAAAAGTGCCGATGTTGCCAGATCAATTATATTTGTAGGATCAATTGATTCTAAAAGAAGTTCGATTATCCCTGTCTCAGTCTGTGAATAATCCAGTAATTCATTTACCATTTTTAACAGACGCTTATTTTGTTGTGATATTGAAGAGAGTAATTTTTTTTGTTCTTCATTTATAATACCTATTCTAATATCGAACAACAATTTCAGGCTTAAGTTTATTGATGAAATGGGAGTTTTTAGTTCATGTGAAACCGTAGCAAGTAAATTTGTTTTGGCAATATCTCTTTCCTTATATTGAGTAATGTTTTTTATGATTAAAACCTGTCCTCTTGTTTCAGTCCTTTCGATATTGTCATGCTCAAGACTAATCTTAATTACATCGATATTGAAGTATTGTTTTTCACCTTTGTAATTCAATTCAACCGGCTCAAAATCATTTTTGCTTGTTTCTCTGAAAAAAGCTGACGTAAGAATTATTTTTAATGATTCAGACTTTTCAATAAAGTCATTAATATGCTTTCCTAATAACTCTTCTTTATTAAGGTTAAGAATTTTTTCAGCGATACAATTGACAATAATTATCGTGTAGTTCTCGTCAAGTAAGATCACACCATCATTTAACCTATCCACCAAACCTTCCATTCTTTTATTTGCGACCAGGAGTTTGTCCATTTGTTGATTCTCGTATTCTCTTAGCTTATCGGCCATAATGTTGAATGATTCAGTTAATACACCGATCTCATCACTGGTTCGTATACTAATTTTCTGATTATAATCCATAGTTGAAATCGCTCTTATTCTATTTGTCAATTCCATGATTGGTGAAATTATATAGTTGGGAAATCTTGAGAGATAGAAGAGAATTATAATTAAACTTATCAAAGAAATGACCGTCATGTAAGTCCTTACGTCGGAAGAAGTATTTTCAGCAACAACGTTCTTACGAAGAATACTATTCATATTAATACGATAAATTTTATGAATGATACTTCGCATATTTTCAAACAGTGAATCCGTATTACTCACTTCAACATCGGTGTGATCATAATTATTCAAATCGACTTTATTCTTGTATAATTTGAACGTTGAAATTAATTCTACAACAAGTTCCTTTTCTCCTTCTTCAGTTACATTGTTTTTCTGAAGAAGAAGTATTTTTTCGAAATTGTCGAGGTTGAGATATAATTGGGATAATCTTGCCGAATCATTGTTGATATCAGAATCAGGGAAGTGTGAAATGTTGATATGAAGATTGTGAATGTTGTCTAGTTCTTGAAGCATGAGAAAAGTATAATCGATTGAATGATAATTGTCTTGAATTATCGAAGCGGAATCATCTGAAAGTTGTTTAAGAAAGTAAGTTCCGAAAAAACTGAGAAGTATGATTATAAGGATCAGGACTCCGAGACCCGAATAAATTTTGGACTTTAGAGACAACATTTAATTACTCCTCTAATCCGTACTGTTCAATTTTCCGGTAAAGAGTTGTTAAACCAATGCCTAATAGTTTTGCAGCCTTTTGTTTATTATTCTCAGATAGTGCCAATATTTTTTTTATTTGAATTTTCTCTAAGGCTTCGAGAGAATAGTTATTTTCATCAGGTAAAAGCGGAATGGAGAAATCGGAAAATTCAACTGGTAAATTCTTCGATGTTATAATACCTCTTTCGGATAGAATAACCACTCTTTCGCATACATTTTTGAGTTCACGAATATTACCCGGGAAATTATATTCGAGAAGTCTTGAAAAAAAATCCTGTTCAATAGAAGTAATTGGTTTCTTGAGACGGCTGGAATAATAATTCAGAAAAAAATCTGCTAGTTCATGAATATCTTCTTTTCTTTCCCTGAGTGAAGGAAGCTGAATTATAAAAGTGCTGATTCTGTAAAATAAATCTTTCCTGAAAGATTCTTCATTAATGGCATTGAAAATATTTTTATTTGTGGCCGAAATTATTCTTACAACAACTTTTGTTTCTTTTGAATCACCTGGTTTAATGAAACTATTAGTTTCCAGAACACGAAGTAATTTTGCCTGGAGATTGAAGGGCATTTCTCCGATTTCATCCAGGAATAAAGTTCCTGAATCAGCTTCTTCAAATAATCCTTTTTTATTATTTATTGCACCTGTAAATGCACCTTTTTTATACCCGAATAACTCTGATTCAAGAATATCTTTTGGTATAGCACTGCAATTAACCGCAACGAAAGGTTTATCAGCTCTAATGCTTTCATAATGAATTGCTCTCGCAAATATTTCTTTACCAGTTCCGGTTTCTCCGGTAAGTAATATTGGTGTGTCAGAATCCATTACTTTTTGTGCTAGAAAAACCGCTTCCTTAATTATTTTCGATTTTCCAATGATATTACCAAAGTTGAATTTTGTCTGAATTTTATCTTCAAGCAGAGATATCCTTGCAGACATCCGATTTTTATCAAGCGCTTTTATTACAGTTGGTAAAACCTTATCGTCATCATCTCCTTTTACAATATAGTCGAATGCACCTGATTTTATTGAGTTTACACCGTCATTAATAGTTCCATAAGCTGTTAGTACAATGATCTCGATAATTGGATACTTCTTTTTGATTAATGGAATTTGGTCAATGCTATTAACATCGTCTAGTCTTACGTCCAGAATGATTACTTGAATTTCTTCTTCATTCAAAATTGTGAAAGCGACATCAAGAGATTCAGCCTGAAAAACGGTGCAATTATGTAGTTCAAGAAGTTTCGATAATAAGTCTCTGATTTCCGGTTCATCATCGACGATTAAAATGTTACTCTGATTCATATTGTTTATGAATTGTTATAAATTAATTTAGTGAAAAAATACAGCCTTTATTAAATTATTTTGTATAATGAACTTCTTCCATTATCATGCCAGTTAATATATGAACGATATTGATTCCCATAGAAAAATTCACCTATATAATAGCTCATCATGTTAACATGTTTTAACAGGTATTTGTAGATAATTTCCAAAATGCAAAACATATTTCCATTTTGGAAAAAATGGATGAAGATATTTTCTTAAAAAACAATGGGGAAGAATTTCCGATTTCCGAATGTCTTTTCACGTAAATGAAATAGAGGCAAATGTTATTCTGGACAATAAAACCATCCTAAAAATATTTCATGTTATTTTTCACAGGCATTTCTTAATTCTTTAACAAGCCCGATAGTTGCATCCACGCCAAAATTAGCCAGTGAATTAATTACAGCGCTGCCGACAATTATTCCATCACAATATGGCTGAAAACGTTTTACATCTTCATTTTTTGAAATTCCGAATCCGATAAGCATCTTATTCTTTTTGACAGTTTTGTAAGTGCGTTCAAGATTTTCTAGAACACTTTGGTCAAATTTATTACGAATTCCTGTTGTTCCAACAACACTAACGCAGTAAACAAAACCTGATGTTGTTTCATCGATATCCCTGATTCTTGATTCGGAAGAAGTGGGTGTCGTTAATAATGTTACTTCCAGACCATCAAACCTTTTGTCGATAATCTTTTTATGTTCTTCAAGCGGGAGGTCGGGAATGATTAGTCCTGTCACACCGGCATCAAGAGCCGATTTAACAAATTTCTCAATTCCGAATTTATTAATCGGGTTTAGATAACCCATCAGTATTATCGGCTTGTTCGATTTTTTCCTTATAGCTTTCACGTATCCAAGAGTTAATGGAAGGTTAACGCCATTCTGTAAAGCTTCGAATGATGATTTCTGGATAACCGGTCCATCCGCCAGCGGGTCGCTGAAAGGTACTCCTATTTCAATCATATCAGCGCCTGATTCCAAAATTCGTAGCGCCAGGTCAACAAATCCTTCTTTTGTCGGATATCCCGATGTTATATAAATTGATAATGCAAGTCTGTTCTCTTCATTTGCTTTTATAATAGCTTTTCTTATTTCGTTCATTTTCATATCCCGTATTTTTGCATAATTGTGTGAACGTCCTTATCACCTCTGCCGCTGATATTTACAACAACAATTTCATCTTTAGTCGTTTTCGGCATCAGATATTCAAGGTAAGCAACCGCATGCGCTGATTCGAGCGCAGGTAAAATTCCTTCGTATTGCGATAGTGTTTTAACAGCCTTTAATGCTTCATCATCGGTAACGGCATAATATTCAGCGCGTTTCAGATCTTTTAGTAATGAATGTTCCGGTCCGACACCCGGATAATCAAGCCCTGCTGAGACAGAATGCACTTCAGCAACCTGGCCATCTTCATCCTGCAATAAATAGGTTAGCATCCCGTGAAGAATTCCCTCGCTGCCGCATGTTAAGGTAGCGCTGTGTTTATTGGTATCCAGTCCGTAACCTCCGGCTTCGATTCCGAGCAGTCTGACGGATTCATCATTAATGAAAGGATAAAAAATTCCCATGGCGTTAGAACCCCCGCCGACACAGGCTAAAATGTAATCAGGGAGTTTATTTTCTTTTTTGAGAATCTGTTCTCTCGTTTCAATTCCGATAATCGACTGGAAATCACGAACCATCATTGGATAAGGATGCGGTCCCATCACTGAACCGATGATGTAATGAGTACTTTCAACATTTGCAACCCAATCACGGATTGCTTCATTAGTTGCATCCTTCAGAGTTTTACTTCCTGATTCTACTTCGATTACTTCCGCGCCAAGCATATTCATTCGGAAAACATTTAATCGTTGTCTCTCAGCGTCAACAGCGCCCATGTAAACAACACAATCGAGACCGAATTTAGCGCAGACTGTTGCTGTTGCAACACCGTGTTGACCGGCGCCTGTTTCGGCAATAATTCTTTTTTTACCAAGTCTTTTGGCAATAAGAATTTGTCCCAGCGTGTTGTTTAATTTGTGAGAACCTGTATGAGCAAGATCTTCGCGTTTAAGATAAATTTTTGCTTTACCATAATAATCGGTTAATCTTTGTGAAAAGGTAAGGGGAGTTGGCCGGTTATTGTAATCAATTTGTAATTCATTCAACTCAGCTAAAAACTGAGTATCGTTTTTGTACTTTTCGTAAGTTTCTGTAAGTTCAAAAAGAGCTGTCATCAAAGTTTCGGGAACATATCTTCCGCCGTATTTACCGAAACGACCATCGGAATTAGGATAAGAATATTTCATTTGCTCACTCATTTTATATTTAGTTTTTTGTTTACGATTGGTGCGAGTAGTTTTATTTTTTCCAAAAGTTCACCAAATGTTTTCGGTGAAAGAGACTGATAACCGTCTGATAAAGCTTTTTCAGGATTTTGATGAACTTCAATCATTAATCCATCAGCTCCGGCAGCAATTGATGCGAGAGCCATTGGCGGTACTTTTTCTCCGATTCCTACCCCGTGCGAAGGATCAACAATAATGGGCAGATGTGAATGTTTTTTCACGACAGGAACAGCGTTCAGATCAAGAGTGTTGCGTGTTGAAGTCTCAAATGTTCTGATTCCCCGTTCGCAGAGAATAATATTCATGTTATTTTTTGAAGCGATATATTCGGCGCTAAGTAATAAATCTTCAACAGTCGCTGCCATTCCTCGTTTAAGTAAAATAGGTTTACCTGTATCGCCAGCTTCTTCAAGCAAAGTGAAATTCTGCATGTTGCGGGCTCCGATTTGTAATATGTCGGCTGCCTCGGCTACATCGGGTAAAGTACGGGGATTCAACACTTCAGTAACTATTTTTAATCCGTATTCTTTTCGAACTTCCTGTAAAAGTTCAAGTCCTTTCTCTTTCATACCCTGAAAGGAATAGGGAGAGGAACGCGGTTTGTAAGCTCCCGCTCTGAAAAATTTCACACCCATTGATTTCAGGATTCCGGCAATTTCAAACAGTTCATCTCTTCCTTCAACTGAACATGGTCCGGCTATTATGTTTATTTCATTCCCGCCGAATTTTTCACCGTTGATATTTATAATTGTGTTATCATTTTTCATCATCCGGCTAACGAGTTTATATTTTTTCGTAACTTTTACAACTTCATCAATGTAAGGCATTAATTCAAAAATCTCTTTGTCTAGTTTTTCCGAAGGTCCCGTAACACCGATTGCTAATTTAGATTCACCGGGGATTTCATGAGGAGTGCAATTCAGAGAAATAATTTTCTGTTTTACAGATTCAACATTTTCTCTCGGAGTGTTGAGGTTCATCAAAATCAGCATAAGTTATATTCCTTTTATCTTTTTTAATAGTTCTATCATTTTATTATGATCTTTTTTCCCGGGATATTTTTCAATTGAAGATGAAACATCAATTGCCTGCGGATTAATATTGTCTTTTATTTCCTCAATATTATTGATGGATATTCCTCCGGCTAAAATTATTCTGTTTCGCAGACTGTGAGGAATGATTTCCCAATCGAAACTTTTTCCTGTCCCGCCATAAGCTTCATCGGTTTTTGTGTCGAGTAAAAAAGTACACTCGTGATAATTTTCAAGCAGATTGAAGTCAAATTTATCATGAACCCTGAATGCTTTTATTGACGGGTGAGTGATTTTGTCACAATAAAACGGCGATTCATCACCATGAATCTGAACTGCGTTTATTTTTAATTGATTAGCGAGCACATTGACTTTAGTATAGTATTCATTGACAAAAACGCCTACCTTCATGACAAAAAAGGGAAGTTTATTAATAATTTCAGTAGCGCTGTTATAATCGATGTAACGTTTACTCTTATCGTAAAAGATGAATCCAAGGGCGTCAGCGCCGTTATCAATAGCAACAGAAGCATCGTCGTAATTTGTAATTCCGCAAATTTTAACCTTCACGATTACACCACTCCTTGAGTTGTTTTAATTCATTCTGAATATCTTCAGCTTTCATCAGGTGCTCACCGACAAGCACGCCGTTTATTTTTGATTCTTTCAATCTTTCAATGTCTTTCTTTTCAGAAATACCACTTTCGGAAATGACTATGATATCGTTTCCGATATTTTCTGAGATAATTATCGAGGTATTCAGGTCGACAGAAAAATTTCTCAGATCACGATTATTAATACCGATTAGTTTATTAATATCGAAATCTATCCTGCTCAGTTCTTCTTCAGAATGCAACTCAAGAAGAACTTCAAGATCGGTTTCGAATGCAGCGTGGGTTAATTCTTTGATTTGATTTTCTGAAAGAACTTCCGCGATTAATAAAATAAAATCAGCTCCATTAGACTTTGCCTCGAATATCTGATATTCATCAATAATAAAATCTTTTCGCAGCAGAGGAACGGTTTTGATGCCGGCAATTTCTCTCAGAAAATTAATGTCACCCTTAAAGAAATTCCTGTCAGTCAAAACAGAGATTCCATTCACCAGATTGGTCATATAAATATCTGCAATTTTCAGATGGTTAAAATCTTCGCGGATGATACCTTTTGAGGGACTGGCTTTTTTTATTTCCGCGATTATCGAGATGTTTTTATCTTTACCGATTGATTCTGTGATACTGAATCTATGTTTATCAAAAAACTCAGAATCTCTGAATCTGCTTGTATTGTACTCTCTTCGGAGCAATTTTACTTCTTCGCGTTTTACCTCAATTATTTCGTCGAGTATTGTTTTCAAACTAGAACTCCGATAGCAATATTTCTGAATTTGATTTTTCTATAACATTAACCGGGGAGTTCCCCTGAATGTATTCGGGAGAAATATCGGGAGATCCAAGTATTACCACCGATTTGTCCTCAGCCATAACACCCTCCGCAGGATTTAGCCCTGATATTTTTTTCTCCCCGGTTAAAAAAAATGTATGTTTTTTAATTCCCATTATTGTTCTCAAAAGATTTCAACGCATTAAGTTTTTCGAATGCCCGTCCGGATTGAATAGATTCTTCAGCCGTGTAGATACAATCATCAAGATTATTGTACAAACCGCTTGCTTTAAGCGCAATAGCTGCGTTTGCCACAACAACATAATAAGGCGCGTTCTTTTCTTTATCGGCCAGAATTTTATGTATAATCTCTGCATTCTCTTTCGCAGAGTTTCCCTTAATCTCATCCGTATTAACACGCTGGAATTTGAATGAATTATTATCCAGTGTATATAAATTCGTCATAGCAGGGGAATATTCAATTACTTTTGTCGGATGTGATAATGTTATCTCATCGAATGAATTATTCGTACAGAGAAAACATACTTTGTCCATCTCAAGAAGTTTAACGGCTTCAGCCATAAGCGAAGATGTGTAATCATTATAGGTTCCGATAAGTTGTCGTTTGACTCCGGCGGGATTGGTTAACGGACCGAGTATATTAAATATCGATCTGAACTGGAGTTCATTGCGAATAGGAGCGACATGTTTCATAGCAGGGTGATACAAAGGAGCGAATAAAAACGCGATACCAATTTTATCGAGAGCCCACTGAGAGCTTACGGGCGAGAGATTTACATCAACGCCTAATTCATGAAGAACATCAGAACTTCCGCTTTTACTTGAAATAGAGCGATTGCCGTGTTTAGCTACTTTTACACCCGCGCCGGCAACCACAAAAGCTACAGCAGTTGAAATGTTGAACGATCCCGAACCATCACCGCCTGTTCCGCAAACATCCATTGCCCGTTCATCATAACAGACAATTTTAATTACTTTTTCACGCATTGCTTTTACGAAACCAGCTACCTCTTCAAATGTTTCGCCCTTCATTTTCAGTGCTGTCAGCAAAGATGCTATCTGGGAATTATTTTCATTCCCGCTCATGATTGAATACATAACCGTGTATGCTTCATCGAATGAGAGACTGTTGCCCTCAATTACTTTTTCCAAAAACTCTTTCATTGTTCCAACCAGTTTTTAATTATTTTGTCCCCTTCAGGTGTTAATACCGATTCGGGATGAAATTGAATTCCTTCAATCGATTTTGATTTATGTTTTATTCCCATAACAATTCCGTCATTTGTCTCGGAAGTAATTTCCAGTTCTTCAGAGATTGTCGAGCGGTCTACGATAAGAGAATGATATCTTCCGGCTTCAAAGTTTTGAGAAACGTCTCTATAAATACCACTTCCGTTATGTTTGACTGAAGAAGTTTTGCCATGCATTAAAACCGGAGCTTTAATTACTTTGCATCCGAATATATATCCTATTGCCTGGTGTCCTAAACAAACACCCAGAATGGAAATCTTTCCTCCGTAATGTTTGATGATTTCAAGCGACATGTTGGAATCTTCCGGTTTACCGGGTCCCGGAGAAATTAAAATTTTGTCAGGACTGATTTTGTCAATTTCCCGGATGGTTGTTTTATCATTTCTCCTGACGATTATATTCTTTTCAAACCTTCCAACTAATTGGACCAGATTGAAAGTGAATGAATCGTAATTATCAATTACCAAAATTTTCATTAATCTCCTCAGCATATTTAAGTGCGCT
>CAZEXO010000118.1:8632-11294 GCA_964516545.1 uncultured Melioribacteraceae bacterium | reverse complement strand
CCGATTTATTAGTGAAAGCCGGAAAATATATTTCGCAAAAACCAAGTCTTGCCGCAGAAATTGCCGTGAACTTTCTTGATCCTGACAGAAAACTGGGATTAAAAGTGCCACTGCTCAAAAACGTTTTAACCGAACCGATGGGAATAAAAACAGACGATCTTTATCCGTCTATTGAAGACCTCGATAAAATGCAGCGTTACATGCATGATGAAATGCATCTTGGAAATATTATCAATCTCAGAGAGTTTGTTGATGAGCGATTTGCCCAGGTTGCCTGTAGTGCAAAAGGTCCTAAAAAAGCTTCAGTACTCAGAAACTCTTATGAAGATTTTAGAAAACTTTTACAGCCGGTTAAAGATGCATCTGTCGGTTCAGCCGAAAAAGCAGCTCTTAACATGGAAGGAAAATATCTCATGTTCGCGCTCGCCGGTCAGAATTTTGGAATAGAAATTTTGAAGGTTAGAGAAATTATAAAAATGCCGACGCTTACAACATTCCCGGGTTCGCCAAACCATGTTTTGGGAGTGTTTACTCTGCGTAATAATGTAATTCCCGTTGTGGATCCGCGGATGATTTTCGGAATGCCGAAAAATGAAAATATGAAGAGTCAGTTCATAATTATTCTTGAAGGACAATATAACGGTGAAGATGTTTTAACAGGCGTACTGGTTGATGCCGTAACCGCGGTGAGAGATATTAAAGCAGGGGAGATTGAGGAACCGCCGGAATTTATCGGTTCAATAAATAAGAATTACATAATGGCTATCGCAAAACACGAAGATCAGTTGAATATTCTTCTTGATACATTTTCATTATTGAATGACAACCAATTCATTGTTGAGAAAAAAGCGGGTTAAAACTGTAGGGCGAATTGCCAAATCGCCCCAACAAATACTCTTGATAATTTTTCCTCATCACTTCAACATCATCATCTTCGCACTCTTTTCAAAAACCTCTCCGTTGCTGCCGATGGCTCTTAATCTGTAAATATAAATCCCGCTTGATACCTGTTCCTCATTCTTGTTCCTTCCGTTCCAGTTAAATGAATGAGTACCGACACTAACTCCATCCGATTCAAAGGTTTTTATCTCCTGCCCCATTATGTTGTAAATTGTGAGTTTTACATTTGATGTAACCGGAACTGAGAATTTTATTTCTGTCGTGGGATTGAAGGGATTTGGATAGTTGCCGAGAAGCTGAAAATCATCTGATAATTCATCTACTTCTTCTCCATCTTTTACCAACTCAAGGTTTGGATTTTCTGAATTACCTCTTTCTTCTCCAAGAAATATTTTTGCTTGTTCGCTTAGTAAGTCATTCGGATAGTTTTTAATCAGTTCTGTAAAGTATTCCTTCGCTTTTGTAACATCCCCAAACTGACTGAAATAAATAACACCAAAATTGTACAATGAAGTTTTATGGAATACTTCATTTTGGGAATAATCTTCTTTTATAGTTATCAGGTTTTTCAGTACCTGATCGTACTTTTGTTGCGCGGTCAGAATTATATTTTCTGCTCTCAGCGTAGCACCGTAAAGATTATTTTCTTTTTTAACTTTGCTCTTGATCTCCTGATTTAAGTAATTAATGAAATCTGTTCTGCCTGTTTTAAGATAACATTTTGCAAGTCGACCTAGTATGAATCCCTTTACATAATCTGTCTTTTTTTCACTGAACTTTTCTTTGTATTTAATTATTGCGGTTTCCAGCATACCGTTTTGCTCATAATTTAATATGTCGGTTACATCACTGTCAAGTATTTCTCCTTCACTAAGAATTGATTCATGTTTCTCCTTGAATAACGGTGATGAAGGACATCCATTCGGATCGCTCCTGAGATTATTCGGATCAGCATCTACAACTGCTGTGTACTCAAGTAAAAAATCTGTTGGTCTGTAATAGGGTGAAGATGTATAATTCCACCAGGTATTTTCGGCATTTACCACGGCAAAAATGCATCTTATTTCATATCCCGTGTTGTTATGTACGCAATTATTTCTGCTGCTCAGATAAACAACGCTCTCATATCCCGAAGCAATGCCCATGTTGTTACCGCGAACAACATTATTGCCTTTGTTCACGAGGTTCATATATGCATCACTGTCAAAACATGATATTCCGCAGTTTGATTGACCGGTTATCGTGCAATGTGATATTATCGGATTTGATTGATAACAGTTGATTCCGATTGTTCCGCCGCTAATTACGTTGTAACTAAGTTCTGGCGATGAGTTATTGTAGAGATGAATTCCGTAAGTGCCTGAGTTGTTGATATTACAATGTGTCACAACCGGTGTTGAAGTGTTGTTGAAATAAACTCCCGTATTTGCATAGTTTATATTAGAATATTGAACAACGCCTCCGCTTCCATTATTGAATTGTATTCCTCCCCAGGTGCCCGATGTTCCGCTGCGCGTGAATGTTACTCCATTTGCGTTTAGTGTTCCGTTAACAATTAGTTTTGCATTTGAACCCGCAAAGCTAACTGATACTCCGGAATTTATCGTGACTGTGGAACTTAAATTTACTTGAATCATTACTCCTGATGGAATTGTGATGTTACTTGTTATTGAATATGAGCCGGAAGATACATGTATTGTCTGTCCATATACAATAACAAGTAACATCACAATACATGTATCTTCCGGCTCATATTCAATAA
>CAZEXO010000118.1:0-8622 GCA_964516545.1 uncultured Melioribacteraceae bacterium | reverse complement strand
TATGTATTGTCTGTCCATATACTGCTGCAGAAACAGCAGAAGAAATCGTCGCATAATCTTCTGGAACATCAACAGACCTACGGAAAAATTGATTTGCCGTCCCATATGGAGAATAATCTTTATGGTGATACATCAGGGGATAATATTTCCATTTGGAATAATAGTAGTTTGCAGTAATTGAAGGTATCGCGGAATGATCACCTGAATATGAGATTTTTGTACAAACATTTTCAGAAACTTCGTCATAACTACCGTCTCCTGCTTCAAAGAATATCTCTTCAGATCCAATCTGACTTTTCCCAATCCATACTCTCTCATTATTGTCAATATACCACCAGGCAAAGCCATGGCAATTTAACGTTCGGGTTGATGAATATTGTTCACCTGGCAATAATATTTGAGTAGCATTAGGATAATTTGCGCTATAAATCGAATCGAAGTATTCTCGATCGTCATCTAAAATAAATTCGCAAAGTTGATATGTATCAGGAACATCAGTCCCTCTTTGAGTCTGAATATAGTATCTTGTGTCAAAGCATTGTGCTGAAATAATTTTTACGAAAAAGTAGAAAGTTATGAAAAAGAGTATAATACTATTATTAAGGAACATTGGCTGGTCTCCTAGTTATTATTTGATAAATATAAATTCGTTATTTCTATTATATCTTCAATTACTTCCAAGGTTATCCCTGTTCCATGATTTATAAATTGTTGGAGGATTTTATCTTCTTCCAGTCTTTTACTGAGAGGCTCAAAATTTTCCATTTCCAATATTCTTACAGCTAAAAATGAGTTGGATTCATAACTGTAAAATGAAAAGTTACCGCTTGAAAACATTGTTTTATTTTTTTCCAATACATTAAATAATAACTGTTTCCTTTCGATTATTGAAATGTTTTGTAGTATTGAAGATTGAGACAATAATGCCTCATACTTACACAGTTGTATTTTATACTCCCCTCTTTCGTAATTAGATTTTTTATTCGACAAATCAGATAAATCTAATCGTAAATATTTATTCATCAATTCGATTCCTGCCTCAGCACGTTCTAATAATTCCTGAAAACCATTGAAGTTGGCGATAGCATTATCTATCCCCTGCTGATAAGAATTGAATGCCCATACATCAGGAAATAGCGGATAATTAAGGCATGTCTCAACTAAATCATGTGTTGACATTTTATTAAGAATATCATCTGGAATTTGTAATACTGCCAGCATTTCAGCATGTGTTTGCAAAGCTTTCCATTCAGCTGTTCCACCCTTAATTGGCCACTCATATACGAAACTTTCATTTTGTGCTTGTACAAGTCTAAATATTAGAATTACCGCGAATAAAAAAGTTTGTTTTTTCATATGTACTCCAAAATAACTGTTGAAATATTTCTTAATTTATACAATAAATTCCTCTGTATATTATTGAAACAATCTTGCCAGAGACTTTCTTAAATATTTACTGAGCTATAATTCAATGGGAAGGATTTTATTTTTAACCTTCCTATTGTAATACTATTTGAAGTGGGTGGTGGTTTTGTTTTTTCATCATACATATTTTGTTCTGAATCTGGTTTTCAACTAAACTAAACAAAGTTTATCGTCCCCATTTAAATTAATTACTCTGAAATGACTATACGAACTGTATCAGTCAACAATTGCCCCATCCAATACCTCCCATATTCATTCTCTCTTATACTTTTTTCAAGGCGAGGTGATGAAAAACCGCATTGTACAAGATATTCTCCTGGTGGAATATGTGGATATCCATCATTTGATATCGTCCGGGTTATCTGTTCTCCGCTTCTTAGAAGGGTGTACCAATTGCTATCCCATTCTTCAGGTTTTCTTGACTCTTCATATTGTGAACCATAACTCTGGTAAGTTTCAATATTTATGAAATTTGGTCCATTCGTATAATAATGATAGTAGTAACCAAGAACTTTTTCGGGATCAAATATGAATAAATCATCCTGATCAATATTTTTTATTATTAAGGTGTATTCAACTGCCGTTTTTTCCCCGTTAAAAACTCTTATGGGTAAGTTAAGTGTATCAATTGTTACTTCGATTCCACCGCGATATAATCCATTTTGAACTAACGTTTCTTTAACATTATCATTATCTCTTGGATCTGAATGAAAGAACCAGAAAATCCAGGCGGATGTGATAATGTCTATCGGATAATTACCCACTTCGAGTGAACTCATTTCAGGAGCTGGAAAAATTAATGTCGAAGCGTCAGTTGAAAAATAACCTTTGTAGTAAGGGATATTATTAGCCACAACTATCCATGGTCTATCTGTCCATGAAAAAGGAAATTGATAATATTTTTTATAATTTGGGAAAAAATAACCCTTATCTTTCTTCAGATAAATACAATGATTTGACCAATCATAAAAATCTATGTCTGCCTGTGTCAGCCAGGGATTGTCGGCAAGTTCTAGTTCTGCAATATCAACATCCAAAATGTCACTCATTCTGATCGTGCTGTCTCTTAAGAAATATATGGCAAAGTTTTCGCTCTCAACCAAATAGTTGAATGTCGCGTTATCTGAAATATTTACCCCATCTGTTGTTGTTTTTATGATCTTCGGATATGTGCTCTCTGTGTTTTTTATCTCTACCCTATAACTATGTAAATCTATTTCCCTGGTCTGGTAATAATTATTTCTGAAAACAGGAGAACCTGTCTTTGCGAGAATTTTTCCGTTCAAGCCATAGATCATTTTCTTTACCTTTATTTCATTGCCAACTTGAACACGATACAGATAAATACCTTTTGTAATTTTTTCACCGAAGTTATTCTTTCCATCCCATACTAATTTGTGTATTCCGTTTTCCCGGTAACCTGTCTCGAATTTTTTTATTTCACGCCCAAGTATATCATAGATTTTTGCGCTCACTTCCGAAGGTTTGTTCAGTTTATAAGCTATTACTGTCTCTGATGAAAACGGATTTGGATAGTTTTGCGCGAGTTCGAATTCAGTCGGAAAAATATCAACCGGTTCAATTGTTGTTATGATATCAAGCTCGTAGTTTCCAAGGTCATCGGTTAAGGCAGAAAAATATCTGTCAGTGTCGCTTTCATCGATAAAGGTTACTGACGCGTATTTCACGGGCATTGTTGATGTACTGACATTCCCGTTTAATTTAAGTGTTTGAGCTGGTAAACTAATACAAAGAAGGACGAACAAAACAAACAATATTTTTTCGTTGAACATTTTATCACCAGGCTAATTGTGAATTTTTCTAAATAACTTTTATGTTTGTCAGAACTTATGTTCGAAATGAGAAACTAACTTCAACTGAAACCCAAGATTCAAAAACGCAGAAAAGACTTTTTCCCCAATGAAATATCTCGTAGTAATATATTGTTACAAAACCATAAAGTAAATAAGAAATAATAACTTAAAAGGCAATAACAAAAAATAGTTGGAGATTAACAGTAATACACTGAAGGTGATTATTGATTTTGGTTTGAGGAGTTCTCAATGGATAAACCGGAATAAAAAAAAGTGCAACACAAGTTTATTTATATCGCACATAGTTTTAAATTTCTGCACTTCTTCAATTAGAAAAGGAATTGTCGTGGCTACGAATAACTTAGAGAGAGTGAGAGTCTGGGGAAACGAAAAAGAAACAGAACTTTACTAATAAAAATAACTCACATCTCCCGCGCCTTCACGAATGATTTCGGGCGCTTCACGGCTGAGATCTACAATACTTGAAGGTTCGCCGCTCAGTGCCCCGACGGACAACATTAAATCAACGTGAATGTTAAACACGGTTTTTATTTCTTCGGGATCAAATATTAATTCACCGCGGCGGGTCGTCACACTTGTGCTTACAATCGGATTTCCAAGTTCTTTTGTTAATTGCAGGGCGATAGGCTGATCGGGAATTCTAATTCCCACGGTTTTACGTTTTGTCCACAACGCTTTCGGCGCTTTTTTAACAGCCGGAAGTACGAATGTATACGGACCAGGCAGCAGTTTTTTCATTGTCTTATAAGCGTAATCAGAAACTTTAGCGTATTGCGAAATGTCTTTTAAGTCCGCGCAGATAAAACTAAATAATTTCGTACCGGCTTCATTTTTTATATCGTAGATTCTTTGAAGAGCATCCTTGTTAAAAATATCGCACCCGATTCCGTAAACAGTGTCGGTCGGATAAATTATTACGCCCCCCTCTTTAAGCACTTCAGCAGCTTTGTTGATGTACCTCTGCTGGGGCGTAACCGGATGTAATTCATAAAATTCCATAAATTCCTCATGAGACGGTATTAAACCTACGAAACTAAAAAGAATATTTCCTCAAAAAAAAGAAACATGTATTTAGCAAATTCCTTAATTCCATTATCGTTCTTCTTTGAAAATTTTTTATTTTCTTTACATGAAAATTACTAACATTTCAAAGCAGGTTATTTTTCTCGGTCTGGTCAGTTTTTTCACCGACTTTGCCAGTGAGATGCTTTATCCCGTTACCCCGATTTTTCTAACTTCAGTTCTCGGCGCTTCAATGGTGACTGTGGGAATTATTGAAGGAATCGCGGAAGTGACAGCCGGATTGTTAAAAGGTTACTTCGGGGTGTTATCCGATAAACTTGGTAAACGATCGATTTTTGTCTTGGCTGGTTACGGATTATCCGGTTTTGTAAAATCATTACCTGGAATTTTCCCGAACATTCCTGTTGTTGTCGCTTCACGAATATTAGACAGAGTGGGAAAGGGAATAAGAACTTCGCCAAGAGACGCGTTGCTGGCTGCTAACGCGAAAGAGAACACGGGCGCGGTTTTTGGTTTTCACAGAAGTATGGATACTTTCGGAGCGGTTGTCGGTCCGTTAGCGGCAATCGGAGTTTTGACTTTGCTGCCCGGTGATTTCCGAACTGTTTATTTATTAGCGTTTCTTCCCTCTCTATTTGCGTTCTTTTTCACCTTAAAAGTTCATGATAAACAATCGGCGCCAGGACCAACTAAAAAAAATCTTCTCAAACAACTTTGGAAAATAGCTCCCCGCGAATACAAACTTCTTGTTTTGGTAATGTCGATTTTTTCATTTGTGAACAGCAGTGATGTATTTCTTATTCTCAAATCAAAAGAGATAACCGGTTCTGATACTTCGGCAATTCTGGGATATGTATTTTACAATTTAGTTTATGCATTCCTCGCTTACCCCATTGGAATTTTATCAGATAAAATCGGTAAGAAAAATGTTTTTGTTATCGGGTTATTTTCATTTTCCGCAGTTTATCTTGGGTTTGCATTAAACGGCGATTTTATTTATACTTTGGCGCTTTTTATTCTATATGGTGTGTATTCAGCCGCATCGGAAGGAGTGACGAGAGCGTGGGTATCGGATTTGATACCCGAAGAATATCGTGGTTCGGCAATTGGTTTACTAAATTTTTTGACGAGTATTTTTATTATGGCTGGTTCGGTTTTAGCGGGTTATTTGTGGGATGAATTCGGGGCTAAAGTTCCGTTTTTAATCTCGGCGTTAACAGGTTTTATCATGGCAATCCTCATCTTCATTCTTAAAAAAAGACCTTTATTCTAATCTGAATCTACATTTCCCGGTTTGTTTTTTTTGCGTACTTTTACTTTGCGAAAGTAAAATTCATTAAAATTATTGTTGAAAGAAATTATGAGAGAAATGAAAAAAGCAGTTATGGCGATGAGCGGCGGACTTGATAGCTGCGTGACGGCGGCAATCGCCTCAGGCGAATACGAATTAGCGCTTGCCCATATTAATTACGGACAAAGAACAGAACAAAGGGAATTGAAAGCATTCAATGATATCGCGGATTTTTTCAGAGTTAGCGAAAGATTGTTAATCGATTTTACTCATCTGAAAAAAATCGGCGGCTCGTCGCTTACCGATAATTCTATTGAAGTTACGGCTGCTGATCTGGAAAATGAAAAAATACCATCATCGTATGTTCCATTTCGAAACGCGAATATTTTAACTGCATGCGTAAGCTGGGCTGAGGTAATCGGGGCTGAGGCAATATTTATCGGCGCTGTTCACGAGGATTCGTCTGGTTATCCTGACTGCCGACCGGATTTTTTCGAAGCTTTTGAAAAAGTTGTGAACATTGGAACAAAACCGGAAACTCATATAAAAATAGTTACTCCGATTATTAATCTGACAAAAAAAGATATTATTCTTCAAGGAATTGAACTGAAAGCGCCGCTACACTTAACCTGGTCATGTTATCAAAGCGAAGATTCTGCGTGCGGCGTTTGCGACAGTTGCGCTCTCCGGCTCAGGGGTTTTCAACAAGCCGGAATTGATGACCCAATTAATTATAAAATTAGACCGACATATAAATAAAATAATTTGAGGAATAGAATGGAAGACAAAAAAAATTTACTGGAAGTATTTGTTAATGAATATCCCGACAGGGATTACACAATTGAACATGTTGCACCGGAGTTTACTTCAGTTTGCCCGAAAACAGGTCAACCGGATTTTGCCACAATTGTTCTTGAATATATCCCCGACCATTATTGTATTGAACTAAAATCCTACAAGATTTATCTGAACTCTTACCGGAATGACGGAATATATTATGAAAGTGTAACGAATAAAATACTCGATGATCTTGTGGATGTTTGCCAGCCGCGCTTTATGAAAATAACTGCCGAGTTTAACGTGCGGGGGGGAATATCATCAGTAATTGAAGTTGAATATGACGGAGAGGAAGAATAAGCACCAACATAAATAAGTATTACAAACGAAATACATCAGGAGTATGGTTAAATGGCTAAACAAAAAGTTATAAAAAAAAGCTGGGCGGAACCCTTTAAAATAAAAGTGGTTGAGCCCATTAAAATGACAACTAAAGAGTATCGTCAGAAATGTATTGCAGAAGCAGGATTTAATACTTTCCTGTTAAAATCAGAAGATGTTTACATTGATTTATTAACCGACAGCGGAACCAACGCCATGAGTGATCGCCAATGGGCGGGTATGATGATGGGCGATGAAGCATATGCCGGAAGCCGTAATTTTTATTATCTCTGGGATAATGTTAAAAAGTATTACGGAATGCCCTATTTTGTTCCGACTCATCAGGGCCGCGCTGCCGAACATATGATTTCGAAAATACTAATTAAACCAGGCGATTACATTCCAGGAAACATGTACTTTACTACAACGAGACTCCATCAGGAATTAGCAGGCGCGACATTTGTCGATGTTATTATTGACGAGGCTCATGATCCTGACAACACCTATCCGTTCAAAGGAAACATTGATCTTAAAAAACTTGATAAACTTGTTCAGCAGGTAGGCGCGAAAAAAATCGGATACATTTCAATGGCGGGTCCGGTTAATATGGCAGGCGGTCAACCTTTCTCAATGAAGAATCTGAAAGATGTTGCTGATTATGCTAAACAGCATAAAATCAAACTTTGGTTCGACGCAACACGCGCCTGTGAAAATGCTTATTTCATAAAAGAGCGTGAAAAAGGTTACGCGAATAAATCTATCGAAGTTATACTGAAAGAAATGTGCTCATACTTCGAAGGACTTTGGGTAAGCGCGAAAAAAGATCTGATGGTAAATATCGGAGGAATACTGGCCACCCGTAATAAAAAAGTTTATGAAGAAGCGCGCAACATGGTAGTTGTTTATGAAGGACTTCATACTTACGGCGGATTGGCGGGAAGAGATATGGAAGCAATGGCGATCGGCATGGAAGAAATGGTTGAGTATGATAATGTGCGTATGAGAGTCAGACAGGTTGAATATGCCGGCGCTCAGTTGGAAAAATACGGAATCCCTTTTGTGAGACCAATCGGCGGTCATGCAATATTTCTTAACGCGAAAAAAATATTATCACACATGCCTCAGGATCATTTTCCGGCGCAGACTCTAGCCTCCGAAATATACATTTCATCAGGTGTGAGAGGAATGGAAAGAGGAATTGTATCATCAGGTCGTGATCCTCAAACCGGTAAACATCGTTACCCGAGACTCGAACTGGTTCGTTTGACTTTCCCAAGAAGAGTTTATACTCAGGCTCATATTGATGTAATGGTGGAATCGGTCGCCGAAGTTTATGAAAACCGCAAAAACGTAAAAGGACTTAAGATGGTTTACGAACCGAAGTACTTAAGATTCTTCCAGGCAAGATTCGAAAGATTGAAATAATATTCGTATCTTTGCCGGAAAGTTTTTAAAGGGCGGGAACTTGAACAATCAGGTTCCTGCATTTTTTTATGGAAGATCCCAAACTCATCAAACAACATTTTGAGACTGAAAGACAGAGAATTTTCAAAGATACAACTCTTCTGAAAAATTCATTCAAATTCTGCGTCCATTACTCAATGTTGATCGAGGAATCGATTAACCGTTTAACCGGAGGTAAAGCCGAAGGATTAGTAATTGCCGCTGCAGGAAGTTTTGCACGCCGCGAGCTGTCACCTTTTTCGGACATTGATATCATGGTTATACTTCCCAAATTTGAGGGGAATGAAGACAAAGTTCAGTCTTACATAACCGCCTTATGGGATTCAGGAATAGAAGCTTCTCATACCGTGAGAGAGTATTCCGATATCGAACGTTTTCTCGAAGAAGATCTTCACGCTTTCACTCAGCTTTTTGAAACCAGATACA
>CAZEXO010000117.1:0-11318 GCA_964516545.1 uncultured Melioribacteraceae bacterium | reverse complement strand
TGGCGTATTACTGGGCATTTTGATCTTTGCTTTTTTCTTTCCAAATTCATGTAGTGACCAGGAATCAACTTTTGAAATTCCCCGCGGTAGTTCCTTTAACCAGGTGTCGGACATTCTTTATTCAGAGGGAATCATTCCCAACAGGTTGAATTTTAAAATCGCCGCTTTTCTTACCGGAGCGGAGAATAAATTAAAAGCCGGGCGGTATAAAATTCCATCCGGATTAAATTATTTCGATCTGATTGAATACCTTCTGGAAGGGGGACACGACGAACAAATTCTTGTTACGATCCCTGAAGGTATTTGGCAGCACAGTCTTGCAAAATTATTACATGAAAAATTAAACGTTGATTCGGCTACATTCATGAATCTTTCGAAGGATAAAATTTTTCTGGCAAAATTAGGTGTTGAGGTAAAATCTTTAGAAGGTTATCTTCTTCCCGAAACATATTATTTTTACACAAATAGTTCTGCTGAAGAAGTGATAAATAAATTACATTCTGAGATGAAAAAAATCTTCAGCGAGGAAGTCGATTCCAGATTACAGGAATTAAAAATGACGAGAAATCAAATACTCACACTCGCATCTATTATCGAGGGCGAATCAAACATACCTTCTGAGTTTAAAAAGATTTCGGGAGTTTATCATAACAGACTTAAAAAATGGATGATGCTTGAAGCTGATCCGACAATTCAATATCTGAAACGGGATAAAAAACACAACAGAATTTTGTACGGCGATCTTGAACTTGATTCACCATACAACACATATAAAAATTACGGGCTGCCTCCGACTCCCATCAATAATCCCGGTAAAGAAGCTGTATTAGCGGCTCTTTATCCTGAAGAACATAATTTCTTGTTTTTTGTTGCAGATGGAAAAGGCGCTCATCGTTTTGCGAAAACATACAGTGAACATTTACAAAATGTGCAATTATATCGAAAGTGGAGAAATTCTCAATGAGAAATAACTCTCTGGTTTTTGTCGTTACAATTATTTCTTTTTTCCTTTTGAAGTGCGCTCATCAAATAGCACCGAGCGGAGGTGAAGAGGATAAAATACCTCCTGAAATTACTGAGTTTTACCCGCCTAACGGTACCGTGAATTTTAACGGTGAATTTTTCGAAATGACTTTTTCGGAATACGTTCAAAAAAGTTCTGTACGCGAAGCGATTTTTATATCACCGAAATTAAAAGGTGAACTTGAATACTCATGGTCTGGCAAAACTCTCGAAATTGCATTTGAGGATTCATTAAGAAAAAACACAACTTATACCGTAACAATCGGAACTGACGTTCAGGATTATAACAACAGAAATAAAATGGCGCAGGCTTTTACCTCTGTTTTCAGTACAGGAACAAAGATTGACAAAGGTGAAATTTCAGGAAGAATTTATGACGACAAACCCATCGGTGTGATGGTTTATGTTTATCGGGAAAATGATACGATTATTAATCCTCTTCAGCAGGAACCGGACTATATTTCTCAGGTCGGTGCGAACGGAAAATTTTCCATCAAGGGTTTAGCGCCCGGTAAATATAATCTTCTTGCTATCAGAGATGATTTCAGGAATTATCTTTATAATATCGGCGAAGATGAGTATGGCACAACCGATAGAGAAATATTTCTGACGGAAAAAGATTCGGTGATTAATGATCTTTCTATCATGCTGACGAAAGAAGATACAATTCCCCCGAATATTTTGTCAGTGACAATGACTGACGAAGCTCATTTGCAAATAGAGTTTTCAGAGTATATTGACAGCAGTAAAATTACTTCAGAGAATTTTTATATTTATGATTCAACCGCTAATCAAAAAAAGGAATTAGAATATTTCTATAAAGGAATCGGGAAACCGAAACATATTTTTGCATCCTTTGCCGATTCTCTTCTAACTGATAATGAGAACTTTCTGATATCAGAAGAATTGTATGATTTATACGGGAATCGCGCGTCACTATCAATAACTCCTTTTGTGGTGAATGAAAATCCCGATACTGTTGCGCCAAATTTACGAAACGCGCTTACTGAGTTTGGAAATAATTTTATTGATTATGAATTTCCCTGGGCAGAGCTTGTTTTCGATGACGGTTTTGATACAAAAGCTGCTGGCTTATTCACGCATTTCTATTTAGAAGATGAAAAAATACCTGTTAAGCCGGAAGCACCCGATAATTCCATCCTGAGAATTATTCCTGAGAAAAAACTTAAGGATAACAAAGAATATCAGCTCAAAATAGATTTGTCAAAAGTCGTGGATTCGAAAGGAAATTTTATTGATTCTGTTCATACCGTTAAACTACAGACAAAAAACAGACTTGATTTTTCGGGTGCATCGGGCAGAGTGGAGATTGCAGATAAAACAAAAGTGAAAGTAAATCTAAAAAGTGTTGACACACAGAAAAAGACATATTCGGTCAATGTTGATGACAATGGGTTTTTTAATTTTCCAAGAGTAATTCCCGGAAAATATATTTTATGGACTTATGCTGATAAAGACGGTAATTCAATTTTTAGTTTCGGAAAAGTTTTTCCTTACAGTCATGCGGAAAAGTTTGTATTTTATCCTGACACACTTGAGCTTAAACCGAGATGGCCTGTGGGAGATATTGAAATAAAATTTTAACAGGGGTGTTAAAGCGGTTGATTTTTCAACCAGAATGAGGAAAGAATGAGTAACAAATTAATTGAATGCGTCCCCAATTTTTCGGAAGGACGTGATAAAGCGGTAATTAAACAAATTACCGATGAGATTGAAAAAACGGAAAATGTAAAATTGCTGGATGTAGATCCCGGCGCTGATATGAATAGAACTGTTGTAACATTCATCGGCGATCCGGAAGGAGTGTCGGAGGCGGCGTTCAGAGCCATAAAAAAAGCCTCTGAATTAATCGATATGTCCAAACATAAAGGTTCACATCCGAGGATGGGCGCAACAGATGTTTGTCCTTTTATTCCCGTCAACGATGTTACTGAGGAAGAATGTATTGAACTGTCAAAAAATGTTGCTAAAAGAGTCGGCGACGAATTGGGTATACCGGTATATCTTTATGAAAAATCAGCGCAGCTTCCTGAGCGACAGAATCTTGCCACAATCAGAAAGGGTGAGTATGAAGGACTCGAGTCTAAATTACAACAACCTGAGTGGAAACCGGATTTCGGACCGGCTGTGTTCAACAAAAAATCAGGAGCCACTGTAATTGGTGTGAGAGAATTTTTAATCGCTTATAATATTACGCTGAATACACGCGAGGAAAAATACGCTACTGATATTGCCTTTGAGTTACGCGAAAAGGGAAGATCAGTGAGAAGCAAAAACGATTCACCTTTTTATTTCAAAGGAAAGGAACTGATAAAATATTCCGAAGAAAAATATCCCTGCGGAAGTTGTGAATTTATCGGTAAGAAAATAAATGATACTATCGAACACTGTAAGTCGGTTCATAATTATGATCTGAAAGAATTATTAATCATCAATGGAATTGATGCCGATGAACCCGAGGGGAATTCCGTTAAGAAACCTGGTTTATTCACACATTGCAAAGCCATCGGATGGATGGTTGATCAGTACGACCGCGCGCAGATTTCAATCAATCTCACGAACCATAAAATTACATCAATGCATCATGTTCTTGAAGCGACCCGCAAACTTGCTTCGGAAAGAGGACTGGTTGTTACAGGTTCTGAAATTGTCGGGCTTGTTCCGTTCCAGGCATTACTTGAATCGGGAAAGTATTACCTGGCAAAACAGGGAAGATCAACCGGTATTCCTGTGATGGATGTTTTAAGAACAGCGGTGCAATCGCTCGGACTGAATGACGTCTCGGATTTTAATATAAAAGAACGTGTTCTGGGTCTTCCGGAATATTCAGAGAAAGCTCTTGTTGAAAAGAAGCTGAATGATTTTTTAGATGAAGTATCGAGGGAATCACCGGCTCCGGGAGGCGGTTCGATTGCTGCACTTGCCGGAGCGCTAGGCGCATCGTTGGCATCTATGGTAAGTAATCTTACCGCGAATAAAAGGGGAAGTGAAGAAGTTGATAAGCTGCTTAATTCAACCGCTGATGAATGTCAGTCGATTAAAGATGCCCTGATACGCGCGATTGATGATGACACAAATGCTTTTAATGCTTACATGGATGCGCGAAGATTACCGAATAAATCTCATGAAGAAATAAAACGAAGAAATGACGCCATGCAGGATGGCTTAAAACAAGCTGTGTTGGTCCCCTTAAAAACTGCCGAGTTAAGTCTTCGTTCAATTTATCTTTGCGAAACAGCTGCAAAATATGGGAATGTGAATTCAATTACCGATGCAGGAGTAGGCGCAACGATAGCGAATACAGGCGTTGTCGGAGGAGTTTATAACGTTCTGATAAACCTCAAAGAAATCACAGATGAAAAGTTTGTTGCTGAGATGAAAAAGAAATGTAAAAATTTACGTAAAGAGGCTGAAGACAAATTGCGGGATGTCCAGAGATTGGTTGAAGATAAATTATGATCTTAGCTGACATCTTGATTTGATGATGTTAATAAATCCTGACGGGAGTTAATTTTTAGTTTTATTTGACAGAGCGTGGCAGATACTTTTCAGATTAACTTCCGGTGACTTTATGAAAATCATTATCAGCAATTCTTCCAACGCGCTTAATAATGACAGTAAAAGTAAAGGTAAGAAAATCCAGAATTCACCTGTCAGGATTATGATACAAATTCCAAAAAAAACTATAACTCCTGTAAATTTATTCGCCAATGTATGAATGGAGTAAATTTTTTTATTTTTGAGATAACATACAACTGCAGAAGAAAACCTGATTATTATAATTGCCGCTATCCAATAAAGATAACCGTAAATCGAATCCCACTCCCAGATCAAAAAGTAAAGAGTGATTGAAATACTCAAGATGAAATCACCAAGAGAATCAAGCCTTGAGCCGAGTTCCGATTCCTGTTCTAATTTTCTTGCAAGGTAACCATCCAGAAAATCTGTTATTCCGCAGAAAATAATCAGCGTGAAAAGCAAAAGATGATTCACGTGCGTAAAAGGGATAAATACAGCCGTAATTATTCTCAGGACAGATAAAATATTCGGAATATTAAACAACTTTGTCTCTCCATGATATCATTTTTGAATCGACTTAAGGAGAAAACTTTCAGTCATTCATTAACTATTTTTTTATGGATTATTTTCTGTATTCTCCAAAAGCATCGGCGGCAAGTATAGCATTAAATACTTTTTTGGGTGTAATAATTCCTGATTCATGATGTATGTATTCACCCGGCGCGCATGCTTTTTCTGCAACGATCATTATTTTATCCTTATCAAGATTATTAACGCCAATATCAGAAAGAGTCGTAGGAAGATTTATTTTTTCGCAGAAGGAGAATACATCATTAATTCCTTCAGCGGGCGCATCAGTAAGTTGGAGTCCGGCTAATACACCAAAGGCTACTTTTTCGCCATGATAATACTTGTGAGTTTCTTCGAGCGCTGTAAATCCGTTATGAATGGAATGTGCTGCCGCTAAACCTCCGCTTTCAAAACCGATTCCGCTTAATAAAATATTTGCTTCGACAACATGTTCCAACGCGGGTGTGATAATTTGTTTTTGGGCTGCTATCTTTGCGTTCAATCCATATTTCATCAAAGTGTCGTAACATAATTTTGAAAGACTTATCCCGCTCATAGTGCTTATTCCGCCGCATTCATTCTGAGATTGTGAAGCGCTGCAAGATCTCGCCTCAAACCAGGTTGCAAGTGCGTCACCCATTCCTGCTACAAGAAATCTTACAGGGGATTTGACAATTATTTCAGTATCAACAAGAACAACAGACGGATTTAATTTTTGGTAATAAACAGATTCAAATACGCCTTGCTCTGAATATAAAACTGCGCATCCGCTGCATGGCGCATCCGTGGATGCAATGGTCGGAACAATGATGACAGGAATGTTCATACGATCAGCGGCTATTTTTGCCGAGTCAATAGACTTTCCTCCTCCCATACCAATGAGTACATCTGCTTTTTTTGAACTTATAATTTCACAGATTCTGGAAATTTCTTCTTCACAACATTCTCTGTTAAATTTTTCAACAAACAGAGACGAAGATTGTAAGTTGATTCCTGATTCAGGAAGTATTTTTTCGTAAGTCGTGGGTGAGGCAAGAATTAATCCCCGGCTGCCGAAAAGTTTTACCAATTTCGGTAATTCGTTAATAGCTCCCGCACCCTGAATATATTTACCCGGAAACACCGCTTTGTTAAACATCTGGTTTACCTCATTATGTTTATAATTTCTTTGAACTGTTTTGATTTTATAGAACCAGGTAATTTTCTGAACTTGATGCCGACATAGGTACAATCTGTTCTGTCAGAAAACATAATTTTCAATTTTTTCCCTGGCTTAAGTACATGCTGAACGCCTGGACCCGGTTTGAAAAATCTGATGATTTGCCGTTTTGATGTGCTAATGTATTCATATGTCGAAAAATTTCCAACTGTTTCCTTTTTTTAAGGATAATTCCCATTACTCAAATCTTTCAACAAGATTAATTATGAATTGTCTATTTGGAACTCCGCAGAAATTTATAGTTGTTTATCAGCTCGGGTGAAAGTGTGTCAAATAATCAGGGAGAAAAAATGCAAAAAAATTATCTGTCGAATAAGGACGAAACCGTCAGAATGTTTGAAAATAATTTTCTGGAAAATCTTTCAAGGGTACATTGGATGGTTCCGTTGTTCATATATATACCTGTTATAATCTACTTTTTTTACAATTCCTTTTTTTATGGAATAGATTTTATCACAGTTGTTTTTTTCTTTTTGTCGGGAATTATCGTCTGGTCGATAACGGAATATTTGTTGCACAGATTTCTTTTTCACCATGAGTTCAGAAGCAAATTCGGTAAAAAGATACATTTTATTTTTCACGGAGTGCATCATGATTATCCAAAAGACTCACGAAGATTAGTAATGCCGCCATCTGTCAGTATTCCTTTGGCGACAATCTTTTACTTTTTATTTGATGTTTTTCTGGGTTCGATAAATAACTTACCGTTTTTCGCTGGTTTTTTGACAGGATACTTGTTCTATGATATGACACATTATGCAATACATCATTACAACACAAAAAATAAATTTTGGCTGAAAGTAAAAAATCATCACATGCTTCACCATTACGACGATCCTAATAAAGGATTCGGAGTCAGTCAGCCCCTCTGGGATATTTTACTCAGAACAAATTTCATGAAGGATGACAGAAGGACTTAAAGGAAAAAATTCATTATTTTACACCACACATTTAGCCTGGAAGGTGAATGAAAAGAATAAATAAAATTTTTCTGGTTCTTGTTGTAACAATAGTATTCCCATTCCTTTTAGCCTCCGAATGCAGCGTTAAGCAAAATATTTTTATAAGAACCAATCAGTTAGGCTTTCTTCCTGCGGATATTAAAACAGCGGTGATTATATCCGATGCAGACCTTAGCGAAAGTAAGATTCAGTTAATTAATACAGGCAGTTTGAAAGAAATAGCCATTAAGAAACCCGGGAAATCTTTAGGAGAATTTGAAAAGTTCGGATATACATATAGTTTCGATTTTTCAGAAGTTAAAACTCCGGGAACGTACAGAATTCAGATAGGTGATACAAAATCTCATGATTTTAAGATTGCTCAAAATATATATAATGAAGTTGTCGATTCACTTATGGAGTTTTTTAAAATACAAAGATGCGGTTATACTAATCCTGAATATCATGATGTCTGTCATAAATATGACGCTACTTCACTCATAAAAAACGGTGAGGTAATAAATAAAAAGTACGATGTAACAGGAGGCTGGCATGATGCGGCTGATTATGTTAAGTTCCTCAACACGACCGCTTTCACAACTTACACGCTATTGTTTTCCTATGATTTCGATAATGAAAAATACGGATTTGATAATAACAATAACGGAGTACCCGATATAATTGAGGAAGCGAAAATCGGGCTTGACTGGATGATGAGAGCCGCTTATGATGATAAAAATTTCATAACCCAGGTGCAGGATTTACGCGATCATGAAGTTGGCTGGCGATTACCGGAGAATGATTCTAAAGAAACCGACAGACCCGCGTTCATCGGAACCGGAAAAAATCTTATAGGAATTTATTCAGCAACGTTAGCGCTTGCATACAGAATCTGGAATGAAAAATACAATTTTGATAACTTCGCTGAAAAATGTCTTACCACTGCTGAAAATTATTACGCGGTTAAGGACGAGGTGATGGATATTGATACGAGCGGAACCGATCATTATCGCGATTCGGAATATAAGGGTAAACTTGCGCTCGCGGCTGTTGAAATGTATTTATCAACAAGAAACCAAAAATATTATAATGATGCCATCAGATACGCTAAAGAAGCCGGTTCGGATTTTTGGTGGAGTTGGGGAAACATTAATTCATATGCTCATTACAGGCTGGCATCAATTGATTTGAGTTTCGCAGAGTATATAAAAAACAGCTTAATTATGTTTTCTGAAAATAGCAGTAAAAATCTGTTCAGTGAAGGTACTGCTATCAGATGGGGTTCAAATCATACGTTACTCGGTGTTGCTCTCCAGAGTATTCTTTATGAAAAAATTACCGGCAAGAATGATTTCAGGAAACTTGCAGTTACCCATCGTGATTATATTCTTGGAAGGAATCAGTGGGGAGTATCCTTCATCTCTGATATCGGAAAAGTTTCTTCCCGTAATTTGCATCATCAAATAAGTTATCTGAAAACTAAAAGACTTCCGGGAGGATTTGCAGCAGGACCTGTCAGTAAAGAATATATCGATGGAATGAAAATTCCATTTGAAAAAGAAGATAAATTTAGTGATTTTCAATCTGAATCTGCTTATTATCGGGATGACAGAATGGACTATATAACCAACGAACCGACTATTTCTGCGAATGCAACGGCAATTTTTGTTATGGGTTTCTATAACCAAAGAAAAAAATAACTCTGTTACAGAATGAGACAATAAAAATAATATTCTCAGAATTAGAAGCATATGACTTTGGAATAGTCAAATAACATGATTAAATTAAACAAGTTATGGCACATAATTTGAGACGTTAACTTGAGTTTATAAGAGGATATCATGAATGGCAACATAAGGTTGATACCATCCGGTTTTAAGTTTATTGATAAAAAGTGGGGTGGCGTCTACCGAAGCGGAAGTTACCTGGTAATAGGACAGAGAAAGTCAGGAAGAACTTTGCTTGGATTGCAGTTCGCTCTTGAAGCCGCAAAACAAAATGAAGTATGTCTCTATTTCACGAATATGCGTCCTAAAGATTTGATGATTCAGGCGGCTTCGCTAAATTTTGATATTCAATCTTACATGAATCAAAACCTCATAATTGTCGTCAGAGTTGCACCTCCAAATGATGTTTATAAAATGCAAAATCCCGATAAATATCTGGTTGAATATCTGAATGATATTGTTACGGTTGTAAATCAATACAATCCCAGCCGGATAATTTTTGACGAATTGACTCCTTATATCGGATTCAAGAGTGTCGATCTTTTACGGGATGCATTTATGTATACGCTTGAAACCATTGAGGACAAAAGTATTACGAGTTTGTTTATCATTGGTGATCCTGCAACACAAAAGGCACAAGAGCTTGTTGATGTTCTCGCGTCGAATGTAACAGGAATAATTTATCTGCGTAAAAGTGAAGACGAGGAATATACATTCAATAAAGGAAAAGTGATAATCGCACCGAATGTGGGACACACTGAAGGAAAGTTTATTGCAGAATATAAAATAGAACCTTATAAAGGGGTGACAGTTGATTTAGCTGATGATGCCCCGGAATCAGAAAAGAAAACCAGGAAAGACCACACTTTAACCAACGGAAATGTTATAGGAAAAACAAATGTAACAAAAGCCGAGGTACAACCCGAGCCTTATTCATTCTCAAATGTTTATAATTATAATGACTTCTCACTCATTTTGAATAATCAGATTGCTTTATATAAAAGTACCGGACAAGTATTTAATTTATTATCTTTCAGATTAGATCCGGCGGCGCAAGTAAAAGGATTATTATCCATCAACCAACTGCAAAATGCGGTTAGGCTGGCAACTACAAAAAGGGATAAAATCTGTATCATTGACAACAAAGTTATTGTTTTGCTGGTGAGAAGTAGTCAAAATAGTGCAGGTGATCTGATTTCAAAATTACAGGAAAATTTACCCAGTGCTGATCAGGAGTATATCACCGCGATACTTGATTACATTTCTATTTTCAATATTGAGGTCGATGAAGGAGTAGTTAGTGCAGAATCAATGCTCGATTTCTTAATTACTGCCGAAAATTCTTCCGCCGGAAGTTATACTCCTATTAATAATTTTCTTGGGTGATGAAAAAATCATTCTACATAATTCTAATATTTTTTTTCCTGAGCCAAATTGTTTTCACCCAGCAGAAGACTGAAAGTCTGAAACGACAAGCTCTGGTTCATATGCAGGCCGGTCGATATGGTGAAGCAATCGATCAGTTGCATAAATATATCGCAGCCAACCCACAGGAATCCGAAGGTTACAATTTACGCGGTTTATGTTACGAAAAAAGGGAAGAGTATCGTTACGCTGTTCTTGATTTCAGACGCGCTGTCAGATTGACTCCGGATAATGCCGAATATAAAAAGAATCTTGACAGAGTACTCTCAATCTGGCATAATTTACTCTATGAAAAAATTGAAGGACACAAAAGAGAAATAGCCATCAATCCGAACAATCCTGTCAACTATCTCGAAATTGGAAAATCGTATCGCTGGCTCGAAGAATGGCCGCTGGCTGAACAATGGTATGATGAATATTTGATAAGAGATGATAATGCGGTCCCCGATGAAATAATCCGATATACAGAAATTTTGAAGAAATATGTTGAAAGACATCCCGACGATTGGAGATTATGGAGCCGATACGGTTATTTTACTATGTGGCTTGGTAATTACGCAAATGCGCAAAATGCGTTTGAAACATCCCTCGGAATCAAACCATTTTTCAAAGAAGCTCAGGACGGATTAGACCTTGCAAAAAATGAAGGCTACCTCGCGCGGCAAACCCCGCGTTCTTTCGAAAGAGTTTATCCCATTGACCGGTATTATAAAGTAATTGAAAAAACTCCGGAAGATGCCGAAACACGTTTCAAATTAGTGGAGGAATTAGTTGAGGCTAAAAGATATGAAGAAGCGTTTCAGCAGCTTACAATTCTTTCATATACTCAGGCTGATAATCAGAAATATATTGAGCTGAATGAAAGAGTTGCAT
>CAZEXO010000116.1:7096-11484 GCA_964516545.1 uncultured Melioribacteraceae bacterium | reverse complement strand
GAAATAATCACAATTAAGCCGGATCCGAGAGTTGCGGCATCTACACCGTCATCTTCAGTGAACGGAGATGTTTGGAAAGAAATCAGTAAAAGAAGATTTTATTATGAGAGGGCTCACTTAATTAGTAGACATTTCCATGGGAGCGGAAATAAAAAAGAAAACATTGCTCCTATTGAAAGAACTGCGAATAATGATGTTTATGAAAGGGAAATTGAGCAGCCGGTAAAAACAAAAGTCTGGAATGAAGGATTAATTGTTCGTCTTGACGTAAGAGCTGATTATGGAGGAGCAAAACCAGCGTTAGAAGCCCAACTAACAAAAATTAATGGAGCTGAAAATCCGTATAATGCACAGCAGAAGACAGCAGCAATAAAAATAATCGAAAATGAGAAAAAATTACCTGATCGACTTATTGCAAATGCATGGGTAATTGAACCTTCTCCTGATGGTCGGTCTTATATTGATAAAACACAATTTCTATCAGAGAAACCCGTTGAAAATATATTCCCGGTTGATTTGCCGCAAATCGGACAGGCGGAGATTTCCAATACACCTAGTCTTAGCAGAAGTCCTATTCTCGATTTAATAGACGCTGGAATTACAAGGAATTTAGCACAGATAAGCGCGAATGCACAAAAGCCCAATTATCAATTTACTTCTTACGCGGATTATAAAAGTGTAGTAGTAGAATACCTAAACACAACACCTCGTGAAGAACTGCCCTATAATATCAGAAGTATGACAAATGCAGTTGGATGGGCAGAAAGAACAATGGATTCACAAGTCAAACCGAAAGTTGGAAAGGAAGTTGTTCTCTAAAAACCAGTGATATCTCCAACTTTTTTCAATTCATGAAAAGAAAAACAAAAAGAAAATTTTCTAATTCATAAATTTACCCGTTATCTAATTTTGTCTAAAATAATAACTTAGGACATCCTTTATAAAATATGGTTTATATCAGTTCGATTATAAAATGACTTTTAAAGGTTGGTGATTCAGAATGTAATTCAATCATATTAAGTTATGTTCATAGATATCTTGAACAAGTAGACCCTGATGGAACTTATTTTCTCTATATATGTAAAAGAATATCAGAATCAGAAGTTACTTATTTCGGATTGAACCGGATTTAATCTCAGTAAAACAAGAATCAAACGGAGCAAGCTTAAAAATTCATCAAACGGGGGCAGTAGAATAGTAATAAACTTACCACAGTATCATCAGTAACGAGCGATAATTTCGACGACAGAAAATCATCGTTGGATGAAATTGCAGACTAACTTCTCTTAAACTGAAAATGACCGGGTGAAAGACCCGAGAAGACCGACAGCAACGACTTTTATCTTTCTCTGAGGAAAAGAATCAGTCCGTTGCGATATTCAGGAAACAAAGCAAAATTAATCAATACCAGATTGTTATTGGGTTTTAGCAGTTTAGGGGAAAAATATGACCATTTATGGAAAAACTTAACCCGGTTGGAGTGAAACATAACCCGGTGAATGTGACACAATGTCAAAGTAAAACCAAACATTGATGAGTGAATTCGAAACAATGGAGAGGGAAAGTGAAACATTGCGAAGTTCATTTCAAACATCGGGAAGTGAAGACGAAACATTGACCGAAGAAAATCAAACAATGAAGAGTTAATCTCAAACATTGAAGAGTGGATGAGGAACATAACGAAGTGAAAGTTAAACATCGCGGAGTGGAAGTGAAACAGAAGCCGGTTAATAGGAAAAGAGTCGGAAGGTGTGCAAAAATGGCACACTTACTTTCTAATAATATAAAATAGTGGAGGTTGTATGAAAAAACATGAGGAAAATGTGCTGACCATGTACAAAACCGTATGTTCGATTCTTAAGTCAGCAGGCACAATTCTCAACGGCTTAACCGGTTCTCAGGAAAAAATCGAAGCTTTTTCAGGGATTCTGAATCAAATTGAACAGAAAGAGACCGAGTTAAAAACACTTACAGCGGGTAAAACTCAAACCAAAAGAAGCGCTGAAAAAGAATTAGTTGATGAGATTTTTAAAATTTGTCAGGCGATGCTCTTATTCTCCAAATCAGCTAAGAATCTGGAATTGGCAGCAAAAACAAAAGTGACAAAAACTGAATTACTTAGATTAAGAGATTCGGAGTTATTGGCTAAAGTAAGAGAAATAAATAGTTTAGCTAAGATTAACGAAAGTAATATTGCGGGGTATGGAATTACAAACGAACGATTAACCGCGCTTGAGGAGATGATTAATTCCTATGAATCAAAGATTTTGTCAAAAGAGACCAGTTTTGCCGATAAGACAGCGGCGCGGGGGGAATTGACAGCTTTATTCAAATCTGCCGATGAATTACTCAAAACTGAACTGGACAGGTTTGTTGAGCTGGTTAAAGATTCCAGTCCCGATTTTTATAACATGTATAAAGAGGCAAGATATATCAGAAATCTTGGAGTAAGGCACAACGGGGTAGAAGAGGAGCAGCCTGCTCCCGAAGAAATAGCAGTCCAGCCATAAAAAACAGTTACTCATGTCGGGCAGACAATTTGTCTGCCCAACGATTCAGACTTGAGATGTATGTTGTGGTATTGACAGGCAAAGCCACCAAAACAGCTCTATCACTGATTTGATCTGATGAAAAACAAAAAGATGACATCTCCTGGAGAGATGTCATCTTTAGAGATGATCAATAAACCCGACAGCACAGCTTGCGATGATTTATAAACGGTTAAAACCGTTGTAGTAATAGAGTTTTAATTTTCATTGCACCCGTTTTCCACCAGAGGCGGACAGGTAAATCGGGGGCAATGAATGAAAAATAAATTCAAAAAATGAGAACCGTTTATCCCAAGGTATCTTTTGGACAACAGTTTTCGATAGTACCGGAACATCCTTCAAGTAGCGGATAACCAGTCCGGGGGTTAATAAAACCTGCACAATTGGAAATGTCGGGCAGACAAATTGTCTGCCCAACACTTTAGCATTTGCTCAACTATTGCGGTGGGACTCAGTAACTGATTAATATTAGTGTTGTAAACCCCTCGAATTCGGGGGAAGTAAAAGTATATTCAAGTAACCATACAACGATGATGAAAAACAAAAAGAAAACATCTCTTGGGAAAGATGTCATCTTTAGTTTTAATAGTTTACTTTTTTAGCGGAATGAGTTACTTTAACATTATCCTTAGACACTTTTGATTAGCTAATGGCTCTTTCTGAAAAAGAAACAAGAAAACAGATAATTGATTCCAGACTTAAAAAAGCCGGGTGGGATGTAAAAGACCACTCTCAGGTAATTGAAGAATTTGATATTGAAGTCGACGTCCGTAAAGAAGTTAAAGAGCCAGTTTCACAGTATGACGGTCATCAGTTCAGCGACTATGTCTTGTTAGGAAGAGACGGAAAACCACTGGCAGTGGTTGAAGCTAAAAAAACCTCCGTTGATGCTTCAATTGGAAGAGAACAAGCTAAACAGTATTGCTACAACATTAAGAAAGAAAATAATTGCGAGCTTCCTTTCTGCTTTTATACCAATGGTTACGATATATATTATTGGGATCTTGAGAATTACCCACCAAAAAAAGTATACGGTTTTCCCACACGAGATGATCTTGAGCGTTACCAGTATATACGTAAATCAAGACGCACGTTGGCAGGCGAATTAATTAACACGAAAATTGCCGGACGTGATTATCAAATCCGATCTGTCCGTTCTATAATGGAAGCTATTGAAAAAAAGAAACGAAAATTTCTTTTAGTAATGGCGACTGGTACAGGTAAAACACGGGTTTGTATATCGCTGGTAGATGTTTTAATGAGAGCCGGATGGATTGAAAGAACTTTATTCTTGGTGGATCGTATAGCACTGCGGGATCAAGCACTTGAGGCGTTCAAAAACTATTTGACTAATGAACCTCGCTGGCCAAAGGTAGGTGAAAAAACAATTACCTCTGACAGAAGAATTTATATTTCTACATTTCCGACTATGTTAAATATAATTCGTGATGAAAATAATCCTCTTTCACCACATTTCTTCGACCTTATTGTTGTAGATGAGAGTCATCGCTCAATCTATAATACTTATCAGGAAATTCTTGATTATTTCAATACTATTACACTTGGATTAACAGCAACACCAACAGATGTAATTGATCATAATACTTTTCAATTATTCGAATGCGAGGACGGGGTACCGACTTTCGCATATTCTTATGAAGAAGCGGTTAATCATATTCCACCATACCTGAACAAATTTCAAGTGATGAAAATAAAAACAAAGTTTCAGGAAGAGGGAATAAATAAACGCACCATTTCACTTGAAGATCAGAAAAAACTGATTCTTGAAGGAAAAGAGATTGAAGAAATTAATTATGAGGGAACGGAACTAGAAAAAAC
>CAZEXO010000116.1:0-7086 GCA_964516545.1 uncultured Melioribacteraceae bacterium | reverse complement strand
TCATTAATAAAGGTACAAATGCTCTCATTGTTCGTGAGTTTATGGAGGAGAGTATAAAGGATAGCAATGGAGTATTGCCGGGTAAAACTATCTTCTTCTGTATAAGTAAATCTCATGCGCGAAGAATGGAAGATATTTTTGATTCACTTTACCCTGAATATAAAGGTGAATTGGCAAAAGTTATTGTATCTGAAGACCCTCGCGTGTATGGCAAGGGTGGTTTACTTGATCAGTTTACGAATAATGATATGCCACGGGTTGCTATTAGTGTTGATATGCTTGATACAGGTATAGATATAAGGGAAGTTACAAACCTTGTTTTTGCTAAGCCCGTTTATTCCTATACAAAATTCTGGCAGATGATAGGTCGTGGTACGCGTTTGCTGGAAAGCGATAAAATTAAACCTTGGTGTACAAAAAAAGATGAGTTCCTCATTCTTGATTGCTGGGATAATTTTGAATACTTCAAGTTAACTCCCAAAGGAAAAGAAATAAAACCACAGATTCCTTTGCCTGTACGATTGTTCGGATTACGGTTAGATAAAATTGAGTTAGCACAGAATTTAGGTGAAGTCTCAATTGCTGAAAAAGAAATTCGGAAATTACAAAAGCAGATTGATAGCTTACCGCAAAATTCGATTGTTGTTCTTGATGCAAAATATGAAATGCAAAGGATGGAAGAAAAAAACTTCTGGAATCTGCTTACAACCGAGAAAATTGAGTTTCTACGCTCTGGTGTAAAACCATTGTTCAGGACAATCTCAGATACTGATTTTAAGGCAATGCGTTTTGAAAAAGACATTGTTGAAGTCTCACTGGCATTTTTAGCGAAAGAGAAAAACAAATTTGATACTCTTAAAGAAAGCATTATCGAAGAAATATCCGAACTTCCCCTTTCAATAAATATTGTTGCAAAGGAAGAGCAGCTAATCAGATTATGTCAGACAAACAATTATTGGGCGACCATTACTGAAGATAAATTTGACGAAATGATTGATAAGCTATCGCCCCTGATGAAATACAGAGAATCGATTATTACCTTAGGACAGGCAAAGTTTAATCTGAAAGATATTCTTCACGCCAAAGAATATATTGAATTCGGACCTCAGCATGAATCATTAAGCATTGCAAAATACCGTGAATTTGTTGAACAAAAAATTAATGAGCTGATAAAAAAGAACCCCGTATTGCAGAAATTAAAAGAGGGTTTGGAGATAACAGAATCTGAAGCGGAAGATTTAGCGGAACAATTGTATAACGAACATCCGCATATAACAGTTGATCTGTTGAGAAGAGTTTATAATCATCGTCGGGCACAATTTATTCAGTTCATTAAACATATTCTCGGTATAGAGATTCTTGAGAGTTTCCCGGAAACAGTATCAAAAGCTTTTGATGAATTTATTGCTCAACATGGCTATCTTTCCAGCCGGCAGTTACAGTTTTTGGATTTACTCAGAAACTTCATACTGGAAAAAGGGGAATTAGCAAAAAAAGATTTGATTCAATCACCGTTTACCTTACTGCACCCTGAAGGAATAAGGGGTGTTTTTAATCCTAAAGAAATTGAAGAAATTATTTCAATGACTCAAAAAGTTTTAGCGGCTTAATGATTTATTATGACTAAGAAAAAAGATAAAATAACCGATCCCGAAAAGTATTTGCAGCTGGCGATTGATGTAATGCATCAATAAGCCTGGGTTGGACATTTCGTTGGACATTGTGTCCGACCTGATTTATGATTGTAATACTTAGACATTCGCATGGACATCTGCAAGGACACTTTGACCATGGTGCTGAAACTTGATTCATGGACATTCTCACGGACATTGTGTCCACGAGAAATAAGGAGACGAACATAGACACGGTGTCTATGTTGAGCTTAGAAAATTAAGAGAAGAGTTAATACATGTTAATGACAAACCCAACATTAAAATCACTTATCGATAAACTCTGGAACAGCTTTTGGAGCGGGGGAATAAGCAATCCGCTTACGGCTATTGAACAGATTACATACCTGATTTTTATGAAACGGCTTGATGACCTTGAAGCCAAACGCGAACGCGACGCCCAGTTTTTAAATGAGAAATATGAATCACGTTTCAGCGGTACTTATATACCGTATGTAGACGAAAGCAAATATGATTTTAGAAACAACCCGAATCTTTCTAAAGATGAAATCAAAAAACTGAAACAGGAATTGGAAAAACTAAGAGAGCCAAAGAGCAGGAATGAATTGCGATGGAGCTATTTCAGAAGAGTAACATCAACGGAAAAAATGCTTGAGCATGTAAGGTACAACGTGTTTCCTTTTATACGAACATTGAATGGAAATACATCTCCTTTCACAAAGCAAATGGCAAACGCTGTTTTTATCATTGAAAAACCGGCTCTTCTTTTTGAAGCGATAAATATAATAGAAGATATTTTTAAAGAAATTGAAAATGACGCTAATGAAAAGGGGCAGGCGTTTCAGGATATACAGGGGGATGTTTATGAAATGCTTCTCAATGAAATAGCTTCGGCGGGAAAGAACGGACAATTCCGCACTCCGCGTCATATAATTAAATTAATGACGGAACTGGTTGAACCTAAACTGGGTCAGAAAATTGCTGACCCGGCATGCGGCACGGGCGGTTTTTTACTCGGGGCATATCAGTACATGCTTACTGATATTGTGCGGAAAACCGACAAGACGAAACTTATTACAGACGAAGACGGATTTGAGCGGGGCACATTAAGCGCTTTGCTGAATGAAAATATTAAACTAAACATACAGGATAACTTAACAGGTTATGATTTTGAAGTAACCATGGTGCGCCTTGGTTTAATGAACCTGATGATGCATGGTATTGATGAACCTCAAATATTTCAGAAAGATACCCTGAGTAAAAGTTTCAACGAGGATGGAGTTTACAAAGTAGTTATGGCAAATCCGCCTTTTACAGGCAGTATTGATAAAAGCGATATTAACGAAGGATTGAGAACGCCTACAACAAAAACCGAACTTTTATTTGTTGAGCGTATTTATAATATGCTTGCAACTGGTGGTACGGCTGCAATTATAGTTCCGCAAGGTGTTTTATTCGGCAGCGGCAAAGCATTTGTTGCGCTTAGAAAATTGCTGCTGGAGAACACTGAGCTTAAAGCTGTTATAACTATGCCGAGTGGTGTATTTAAACCATACGCAGGAGTAAGTACAGCTATTTTACTATTTACCAAAGGCGGCGAAACAAATAAAGTTTTCTTTTACGAAATGAAATCTGATGGATACACTCTTGACGATAAACGCACTAAACTTGACAACTATGGCGATCTGCAGGACATTATTAAAAAATTCCATAAACGTGAGAAACTTAACCCAGTTGACAGAACACAAAAATTCTTTTTTGTACCTAAAGAAGAAATTATTGAAAATGATTATGACCTGAATTTATCAAAATACAGAGAAGAAGTTTATGAGGAAGTAAAATATGAAGAACCAAGTTTCATACTGGAAAAACTAGATAGATTAGAAAGTAAGATTAAAGATGGCATTCATGAACTAAAAAACATTTTTTGATTATATGAATTATAAACTAGAACTATTAGGCGGTTATATAAAAGAAGTTTCTCGAAGGAATCGTGATTTACATGTAAGTGATGTCTTTTCTGTAACAAACACTGAGGGATTTATTAAATCAACTGAATATTTCGATAAGGAAGTTTTCAGTAAAAATCTCAGTAATTACAAGATAGTAAGTCCCAAGCAATTTGCTTATAATCCTTCACGTATTAATGTCGGTTCAATAGATTATTTGAAATCACCCAGGGAAGTTATTATTAGTCCACTTTACGTTGTATTTTCTTGCAACGAAAAATTGCATGAAGAATATTTAAAAATCTTCTTAAAAAGTTCTCTTGGAAATTATCGGATTCGATCAAAAACAAAGGGAGCAGTTAGAGACACATTATCGTTTAGGAGTTTATCAGAGATTAAAATTCCAATTCCGCTTGACTTTGAAGATCAAATCCGCATTACCACAGTACTAAGTAAAGCCGAAGAACTGATTAAGCAGCGCAAAGAAAGCATAGCCCTGCTTGATGAATTGGTGAAGAGTGTTTTTCTGGAAATGTTTGGGGATCCAGCAACTAATCCATATGAATTCTCACCGAGACTTTTAAGCGAATTTTATATCAATAAGAAAGAAGGAACTAAATGTGGTCCATTTGGAAGTGCACTAAAAAAACACGAATATACTTTAACTGGAATTCCAGTGTGGACTATGGATAATATAACAAAAGATGGGAAATTTATTGAAGATGGGTGTCTATGGATTAATGAGAATAAATATCAAGAATTAGAAAATTACAGAACGATTGATGGTGATATAATCATTTCTAGGGCTGGTACAGTTGGAAAAATGTGTGTTGTGAACGCCAAATTTACTAATTCTATAATAAGCACAAACCTTATTAGAGTTCGCTTTGGAAAAGATTTGTTACCGATTTACTTTGTTACATTGATGAAATATTTCAAGGAGCGTGTAGGTAGATTAAAAACTGGAGCTGAAGAAGCTTTTACTCATATGAGTACAGGTATTTTGGACAATCTTAAATTTCCATATCCATCAATTGGGCTTCAAAATCAATTTGCTCAAATAGTTGAAAGAATTGAATCAATAAAAGAACAATATATAAATAGCCTAAAAGGATTAGAAAACCTTTACGGTTCAATAAGCCAGCGCGCGTTTAAGGGTGAGTTGGATTTAAGAAAAGTAAATGTAGAAAAGTATGAACATGATAATATAACAGCAGTTTCGGACGAAAAAGACACCGGAGTGAAGAGGGAGAAAAAGTTCGTTGATTTAGGCGGAAAATCTGAAGCTAAATCAAGTACAAAAGGCAAATTGACTGTTGAAACGAAGTACATGAGGACTATAAAAGGATTTTTTAAAAGGGAAGGATTCACCTTTGAGGATGCTTACCGAATGTTGAAGAAAGAATATGACAAGATTGTTTTTGAAGAAGCGAAAAACTTATTTGTAAAGTTGTTGGAAGAAGAACCAGCTTTTTTAATACAAGAGTATAACGAAAAAAACGAGCAGATAGAATTTAGAATAAGACAGTGAAACTAATAAGATTAAAAATATTGACAGAGTTCAGGGGATTAGCCAAGAATTTTGAAATCATATTCTCAAAAGAGCCTTCCTCAAAACATTGTTTGGAGCCGATATGTTTTGTTGGACTTAATGGTTCGGGTAAATCAAATGTAATGGAGGCGTTATCAGAAATTTTCTATTTTCTTGAGACTTATCACAGGGCTACCAAAGAAGAAATAAAGAAAGGTAAGTTTAATAAAGAGTTCGGTTTTGATATTGAATACACTCTCAATCTGAATACATTCGGAATGAGCGGAGTTGAATGGAATGAGTTAACAAGTGTTTGGAGTAAAGGAAATGAAGATCCTGTTTTTAGGATTATTAAGAGACCAAATGAATTGCCTCAAATAACTGCAATGCTTTCGGGGAAACAATATGCACTTTTGAATAACGATTACAATAGAAATATAGGAGTTTTACCTCATAGAATAATCGGCTACTCATCCGGAATGAATGAATTAATAAGTAATGCATTCATTAAAATGGATTTTCAATATTTTGAGGACTTTCAAAAGAAAAGTGTCGATTCAAGTAATGCAACATTAGATATCAACCGCACATTTTTTATGGATTACGAATCGAATCAATTAATAACACTATGTAATTTTTTATTTGATAAAATGGATTCGGAGGATAGTAAATCACTTTACGGAAAGAATCTTAATCCAATAAAAAAAGAACTTCAGATAACTAGAATATTTTTTTTTACCATAAAGATACAATTTTCGAGGACAGGGAGAAATCGTATCAAAATACCTTCGGAAATAAACCTGGCAATTGACTGGCTGAAAAGATGCGCCTCGTGTGTTAACGATTTTTCAGGTAATAATGATGCAATTGTTTGCCTTGAGCTTTTCTACTGGGTGAATGATGCAACTAAGCAAGCCTTTAGGAAACATTTCAAATCTGCTGATCAGCTTTACAGGAACTTGTATTTTTTACGCCTGCTAAACCACAGCCTTGTAAGCAAAAAATTACGAATCAGAATTATAAGTGCCGAAAAGGGAGATAACATATCAGCGCTGCTACCAAAATTTGAAGCTGACAAACAAATCTTCGGTATTAAAGAAATTGCATTTAGAAAAAAAGGAGTAGTATCACCCGTTTATTATAGACGGCTGTCTGATGGAGAACATCAATTACTACACGTGGTCGGAACAATAATATTAATGGACGCGCCTGGGACGTTATACCTTTTAGATGAGCCAGAAACGCATTTTAATCCTGAATGGAGATCAAAGTTTGTTTGCTTGTTGAATGAATGTCTGAATAGTGATTTCAGTGAACAAGAGGTATTACTTACTTCGCATTCTCCTTTTATTGTATCTGACTGTAAGCCGCATAAAGTTTATTCGTTCAAGAGAAACAGAAACAACAATGTTGTTTATGAGCAGCCTGAATTTAATACTTTTGGTGCCTCAGTAAATTTAATTAACTCAAAAGTATTTGGCAAAAGGGAAACCATATCAGGCATAGCACAAAAGAAGATTTTGAATATCCAGGAAAAGCTAGACCAGAAAAAAATAAATAAGACAGAAGCTAGGAGAGAGATTGAAGGGTTGGGGGATTCAATTGAAAAAGTTATTATGTTGAATAAACTAAAGTAAGAATTAATAAATGTTATTTCCGTATGAATTAATTTCCCATGATGTTGAAAAACTTCACAAATTTATTTCACATACCGTATTAGAAGTATGGGGAAAAGCCAAAGGAAGTTTTGATATCACTGAACTTGATGCAGATTTCCAGCCTATTGTTGAGAGTATCGGAAAGAACAAGAAAGATTACCTCAAAAAACCAATTGTAGAGATTTATGACATCTTTGCTTCTCTTAGCAAACGAGATCGAAAATATATTATTCAGGCTTTTGAAGTAAATAATAATATCAAAGGATTGTGTGAAGGTAAAGTTACACCTGTATTTTATGAAGATATTGCTAAAATAC
>CAZEXO010000115.1:3179-11547 GCA_964516545.1 uncultured Melioribacteraceae bacterium | reverse complement strand
TTGAGATTGAAGAAGAACTGAAAAAAATCTGTAAAATTCCTGTTTTTCATGACGATCAGCATGGAACGGCAATCATTTCCTGCGCTGCTCTTATTAATGCAACTGAGGTAGCGGGCAAAAAACTTAAGGATTTGCATCTTGTTGTCTCAGGCGCCGGCGCTGCCGCTATTGCCTGTTGTAATATGTATGTTGCCGCCGGTGTTACAACTAAGAATATTTTCATGTTTGATTCCAAGGGATTAGTTCATAATGAACGAAAAGACCTGAACAAATACAAATTACTCTATGCTAATGAAAATAAATATTCATCGCTTGCCGAGGCAATGAAAGGTTCTGATGTATTTATCGGACTATCACAAGGAAATATTGTTTCGCCGGAGATGGTGAAAACTATGGCAAAAAATCCTATCATATTTGCCATGGCAAATCCTGATCCTGAAATATTATACTGGGATGCTAAAAACGTACGTGAAGACCTGATAATGGCTACCGGACGAAGTGATTATCCGAATCAGGTAAATAATGTTTTAGGATTCCCTTTTATTTTCAGGGGCGCTCTTGACGTTCGGGCAACAACAATTAATGAAGAAATGAAAATGGCTGCTACCAGAGCGCTTGCAAAACTTGCAAAAGAAAAGGTACCGGATGTTGTGATTGGCGCTTATGGTGGCGCTGAATTTTCTTTCGGTCCTGAATATATCATCCCAAAACCTTTTGATCCGCGGGTTTTATGGAATGTTGCCCCGGCTGTTGCAAAAGCTGCTATGGAAACAGGAGTAGCAAAAAATCCTATAACGGACTGGCAGGTTTATGAAGAACATCTTCAGGAACGATTGGGATTATCTAATAAAATAATTCAATTAATGTCCCGTAAGGCTCAGAAATATCAAAAGAAAATTGTATATCCCGAAGGTACGGAGGAGAAAATAATCAGAGCTGCGAATGCAGTAGCTATTGAAAAAATAGGTATTCCGGTGTTAGTTGGAAATAAAGAAATAATCGAAAAACAGATAAACGAGTTGGGTCTTGACAGAAAATTATTCGAGATAAGAAATCCGGCTACATGTCCTAAACTTAATGAATACACAGAGGCATTTTATAAGGAACGTCAACGGAAGGGTGTTACTTTACTCGAATCAAAATCATTAATGAAACAACCGAATTATTACGCTTCTATGATGGTTAAACTCGGAGATGCCGATGCGCTGATAGGCGGATTAACAACACATTATCCGGCAACAATAAGACCCGCATTACAAACCGTTGGCGTTAAAGAAGGATACAAAGTTGTTTCAGGCGTATACATTATTCTCATAAAAAATAAATCATACTTTTTCGCTGATACTACTGTTAATTTTGATCCTGATTCTGAAACACTTTCTGAGATTGCAATTTCAGTCGCAGATGCCGTCAAGCGATTTGAAATTGAACCGAAAGTAGCAATGTTATCATTCTCAAATTTTGGCAGTGTTCAAAATAAATATTCAAAAAAAATTCAGGAGGCGGTAAAACTTGTTCAATTGAAAAGACCTGATATTGTTATTGATGGTGAAATGCAAGCTGACACTGCTGTTGTTCCTGAAATTATCGATAAGGAATTTCCATTCTGTAAAATTAAAGGCGGTGCGAATGTACTCATTTTCCCAAATCTCAGTTCCGGTAATATCGCGTATAAACTATTCGAACGTTTAACAGATGCGACTGTGATCGGACCAATTCTTGTCGGAATGGCTAAGCCTGTTCATGTTCTTCAGCGCGGTGCATCAGTAGATGATATTATTAACATGTCGGCAATTGCTGTCGTTGAAGCAGAAGAAAATAAGTAAATATTTCTTGTTAATTCCCGGGGCAAATCTCGTTCCGGGAATATTTTATTGAGTGTGTAACTATTGTTATGATCCTTTCGTCAAAACCTCAAATATATTTTAAGAAAAACTCTTCTTTATTATATTATATTTCAGAATATGAAAGAATTGGTGTATCAACCTCCGATGCTCAAAAAACATCCACATAATTATCAAATTCTTCGAAATATTCTCTATACATTTGCGAGTGTAAGCCTCTTCTTCGGTGGCATTATATCTTACGGCATTGTATTGAATTTTCGTGAAGACAGTTTGGTGGAGGCTATGGCAAAAAGAGGCTTGTATGAATTGACAGATGTTCGCATTATTGTAAACAGAAAAAATTATACATTGGAACTTCATTCCGGCGTAAATCTTGTGAAAAGTTATAAAGCTGTTTTTGGTAAAAATAATTCAGTGATCAAAACTTCATTGAACGATCACGCAACACCAATTGGAAAATATAAGATTTGTTCTATCGATACAACATCCAGGTATCATAGATTTTTAAAGTTGGATTATCCCAACGAAAGAGATGCTGCTGAAGCATTCAAGAATGGCAAAATGAACCGTGAAGATTATGAGAAGTTACTTTCGTCTGAAAATGTTCCTGATGCAGCAATCGGAATACATGGAATAGGAGAATATGATTTTATTTTCAGAAATTTACCTTTCGCGTTTAACTGGACAAACGGTTCTGTGGCATTAAGCAATGATAATATCGACGAGTTGTTAAGAGTTGTAAAAATTGGTACCAAAGTGGAAATTCGGAATTAACAAAAAATGAAGAGTATTGAAAAATCCTAATCCTAAATATGTATTGCTGTTACTTGTTTTTCTCAATCTCGGGACTAAACTTATTGCTCAGGATAGTAATGAATATGAATTAGTTTCTGTAAGATTTCAGGGAAATAATTCCATATCAACCGATTTACTTGAGACGGTTATTTCATCTGCCGAATCCCCCGGATGGTTTTGGCAATTTGTGAATAGTTTTACCAGCTTTGGTGAAAGCGCCATTTATTTCGACTCACTTTTAATTCCCAACGATCTGCAATCATTAAAATCATTATATGAATCAAAGGGATATTTCGAAAATGAAATCCGTGTTGAATATTTTTTGAACGAGGAGGAAAAAGAAGCTGAATTGATTTACCTTATAAAAGAGGGGCATCCTGCTGTATTCAGAGAAGTAAATTTTTATGGATTTGACTTTCTTCCAGATTATCAGCAGACAGATATCTTTAGCCGAATTAATATTGATACAACCGAGATATTTACGAATGAAGAAGTTATACGGAATATTAATGATATTCTGGTTTATTTACGCGATCGTGGTTATGTATTTGCTGAATCAGAAAGTCCTATTGTTTATGTAGACACGCTTAATAATCGCGCTGATGTTGAGATTAATTTTTCTACAGGAAAAAGTTATAACATAAGCGAAGTAAGAGTTAATAAAACCGGTGACGGCAAAGACAATGTTGAAGATGAACTGATTAGCGAAATAGTTGCAATTGATTCAGGCGATGTTTACAGCTATATTAAAATGCGGCGAGGACAGATAAGGCTTTATCGTACAAATCTTTTTACGTCTGCTCTTGTAACCGCAGTTACTTCAGATACTGTTGGATCAACTATACCGATTGGAATCAATACAGATATTGGGCGAATACATGAACTTTCTCCTGAGATTCTTCTGAATGATGAAGACAATACTTTTAATTTCGGTTTTGCTCTTGGATTCACGAAAAAAAACTTTCTGGGAAGTGCGAGAAAGATATCCCTTAATCTATCAACAGCTGCTCAAAATATTAATGATTTTGTTTCCAATCCATCAATAAATGATACGAGTCTTTTTGGTTATGCCGATGCAAGAATAATTATGGAACAGCCTTTTGTTTTTGGGTTACCAATTGAAACTAAACTTGAGACTTATTATACTTTGCAAAAAAGAAAAGCTGAATTTAATGCTATTTTATATGGCGGCAAACTCAGTTTTAATTTCGAACTACCGCCATATACTTACTTTAACACATTCAATACATTTTTTAATCTGGAAAATTCCAGATACAAATTTCATGAGTCTTATATCCGCAATATCATGAACTCAACCCTGATAGATACCAGTCAGATGGATATTAATATTCCCGATGTAAGTGAAAATACAAGCGCGGTTCTCGGAGTTGTGTTGGGCGCTAACAAGACCAATGATTTTCTTTTTCCCAGCGAAGGTTATAACTTTTCATTAACCCTCGAAGATGGCAACGCCTTAGGGTATGGGCTGAGTAAACTTTTCGGTATAACTTTCAATAATCCGCTTTACTACAGAGCAATTGTCAGTTATTCCTATTATATACCTCTTACTCAAAATCGGAAGACCGTACTGGCCGCGAAAATCAAAAGCGGTTACATAAAAACTTACAGGGGAAATCAGTATGATATACCCCTTAATCAGAGATTTTATGTCGGCGGAAGTAATTCTGTCCGTGGGTGGAATACCCGTGAACTCGTACCTCAGAAATCAGGAATTGTTCTTCCTGAAAACCCGACAAGCGATGAAATCGAAGCCATACTTTTAAGGGGAATCATTCCCGGTGGTTTTTTTATGATCGAAGGATCGGTTGAAGCAAGAACCCGGTTGATAGGACCTCTTGGTTCGGCATTTTTCATCGATTATGGAAATAGCTGGAATTCTTACCATGATGTTGTTCCAAACGGCATTGCCGTAGCAATCGGGTTTGGATTAAGGTATTATTCGGATATAGTTCCAATACGAATAGATTTCGGACTAAAACTTTATGACCCTTCAGACAGACGGAGTATGTTTAATAAACACTTTTTTGAAGAGATTTTTCAGTTTCACCTCGGAATCGGTGAAGCATATTAAGTCATTTTTCACTTCCCTCAATTTTTGATTACAAGAGAAAAAAGAGTATTTTTAAGGTCTCATTTTCAGAAGGTTGAGTATGATTTCCAGTATGACAGGTTATGGTAAAGGAAGCGTTCAGATCGGTGAATTTACCGTGGAAGCGGAGATAAAAAGTTTCAATAATCGCTTTCTGGATTTATCTGTTAAACTTCCCAAAAATTTTTCGCAGAAAGAGTTCGAAATTCGCGAAAAAGTAAAAAATAAAATCAAACGTGGAAAATTATACCTGACGGTTTTTATTTCCAGGGATGATAACGAAAGTAAATTAATTCCCCTTGATACCGAAGGATTGCAGGAAGCGATTTCTATGGTTAAAAAGATTAAGGAAATTGCAGGAATTAAAACTGAAATTACTCTCAACGAAATCATGAACTTCCAGAATTATTTTTTTGCAGAGTCCTTTCTGAATGAAGAAGAGGATTATCCGCATATTGAAAAAGCTGTAATACTGGCGATTGATGAACTTGAAAAAATGAGACTGCTGGAAGGTAAAGAATTGAAAAACGATCTTTCGCAGAGGGTCAAATCGATTGCTGAAACTGTTGAAAAAATTGAAAGCTGTAATCCACAAGCGATTGTTGATTATTTTGAAAAAATAAAAGAACGGGCCAAACAACTTGTTAGCGAAATAATTGATAATCCTGATAGACTAAACAGCGAGCTTGCTTTGCTTTCGGAAAGATATGATGTAACGGAAGAATGTGTGAGATTAAAAAGTCATATTAAAATGTTTCTTGACACAATAAAATCCGAAGAAGAAGTCGGCAGGAAATTAAACTTCATCTCGCAGGAAATGAACAGGGAAGCAAATACAATAAACAGCAAAACGATTTCAACTGAAATATCGCAGTATGGTATTTACATAAAGGAAGAATTAGAAAAAATAAGAGAGCAAATACAGAATATTGAATAGCAGGGGTAAACTTTTCGTTTTCGCGGCCCCGAGCGGAGCCGGTAAGACTACTATCGTCAGGGATGTGCTGAAAAATTATCCGGAGTTCATTTTTTCCGTTTCAGCAACTACACGTAAGAAACGTGATTGTGAAAATGAGGGAATAGATTATTTCTTTCTCAACGAAGATGAATTTTTATCGAAAGTAAAAAATAATGATTTTATTGAATGGGAAAAATTTTACGATTACTACTACGGCACCCTGAAAAGGTTTGTTATTGATAAAATAGATTCAAACAAAAATGTTGTTCTTGAAGTTGATGTTAAAGGAGCTGTAAATATTAAAAAACAATACCCTGACTCGGTATTGATTTTTATCGCTCCGCCAAGCAAGGAAATTTTAGTTCAACGGCTTATCGACAGGAATACCGAAACCGATGAAGATTTGAAAAAGAGGATAGAACGCAGCGAAATGGAAATGAATTTTATGGGAGAATTTGATTTTGTCGTTGTTAACGATGAATTGGAAAAAGCAAAAAAAGAAGTGAAAAATATAATTGAAAAAAAAATAAACAAAGGAGTAACAAAATGAGACTGGAACCGGTTGATCTGAAAACGATTGAAGTGAATACCGCCAATATTTATGAAGCAGTAATTGTTGCGTCAAAAAAGGCGAGAATTATCAGTGATGATAATAAACTTGAATTCAATACGCTGCTAAGTACCGTTTTAGCTGGTCGAGAAGACGAATTCGATGAAAAAGAAAATCCTGATCAGATGCGCCTTTCTGTTGAGTTTGAGAAACGTCCGAAACCACATTTGATAGCCCTGAAAGAACTAATAGAAACCGGGATAGAATTCAGATACAAAGAAGAATAAAATGATCCGCGATTCCTTCAGTGGGAAAAAGATATTGCTGGGAGTTACAGGCGGCATTGCCGCCTATAAATCCTGTCAGATAGTTCGCTCGCTCGTTTCAAGAGGCGCTGAAGTAAAAGTAGTAATGACGCCTGCTGCCACCGAATTTATAACACCTCTTACTCTTTCAACACTTTCGGGAAATGAGGTGATCATTAATACTTTTCCTCAGACACAAAAAGAAAATCTGAAAGTTAATCCCTGGCATGTAGAGTACGGTCTTTGGGCTGACTTAATGATTATCGCCCCGGCTACAATAAATACAGTTGCTAAAATCGCCCATGGTTTCGCTGATAATGCTCTTACGTCGCTCGTTCATGCTTTGCGATGCCCATTATTAATTGCTCCCGCGGCTGATATGGATATGTATAATCATCCCGCGCATCGTGATAATCTTTCTAAATTAGAAAATTTCGGATACTATATTTGCGAAGCCGAAACAGGTTTTTTAGCCAGCGGACTATCGGGTCCCGGAAGAATGGCTGATGTTGAAAAAATTATCGATTATGCTGAGATGATTATCTCAGGATTTACACAGGATTTAAAACGAAAAAAAATTCTTGTGACAGCCGGACCGACTTATGAAGATATTGACCCGGTGAGGTATATTGGTAACAGATCTTCAGGAAAAATGGGATTTGAAATAGCGAAAGCTGCTTTCCTCAGGGGTGCTGATGTAACCTTAATTTCAGGTCATTCTCATGAAAAATGTTACCCGGAAATAAAACTTATTCAGGTAAGATCCGCGGATGAAATGAAAAAAAGTGTTGAGGATGAACTGACATCTAACGAGGTTTTAATTATGGCTGCGGCTGTTGCTGATTTCAAACCGCAAAAAACTTCCGACAGAAAAATTAAAAAAGATGACAACCTCAATGAAGTTAAACTTGTAAATACAGATGACATACTTCTCTCGCTTAATAAAAAGGATAAATTAGTTATCGGGTTCGCGCTTGAAACAAATGATGAAATTATTAATGCCGAAAAAAAATTAAAAGAAAAAAATATAGATTTGATTGTTCTCAATTCTCTCCAGGATGAGGGCGCGGCATTTGAAGTCCCCACAAATAAAATAATTGTGATTTCGAAAAACGGTACAAGAAAAGATTACCCCTTGTTGACAAAATTTCAAACAGCAAATAACCTTCTTTCAGAAATAACGGATCTGGAAAAGTAAGTGAATCTAAAATCGAAAAAACTTATCGTGGAAGCTCTCAAAGATCAAAGTGAAATTTTTGGTGATGATCTGCTGGGTCCGCTGATTGTAAAGAAAGTTGAACGAAAAAAAATATTTTCTTCACCGAAATTTCAGGAGGAACTCTTGCCTTTGCAGAATGAAATGAAAACTGATACTTCGGAATTTGACAGCGCCGCAACACTTGAGGAATTATATCAAAAAATTCACAACTGTAAAAAGTGTGAACTCGGAGAAACACGTACAAATTTTGTTTTCGGCGATGGAAATCCTAATTCAGATGCTATGCTAATTGGCGAAGCTCCAGGCGCTGAAGAAGATAAACAAGGTAAGCCATTTGTCGGCAGAGCGGGAAAATTGCTGACTGATATTCTGAAAGCGATAAATTTTGAGAGGGATGAAGTATATATTGCAAATATTCTTAAATGCCGCCCGCCGGGAAACAGAGACCCTCTTTCCGGAGAAATGAATACTTGCAGACCTTATCTTGATAAACAAATTGAACTTATTAACCCGAAAGTTATTCTGTGTCTTGGCAGAATTGCCGGGAATTCACTATTGAATAAGAATACAACTTTAGCTAAACT
>CAZEXO010000115.1:0-3169 GCA_964516545.1 uncultured Melioribacteraceae bacterium | reverse complement strand
GATGTTCATGATCTCAACGGAGTCAAGGTGCTGGTAACATATCATCCCGCGGCATTACTTCGAAATCCTCATTGGAAAAAGGGCTGTTGGGAAGATGTGAAAAAATTCAGAAAAATTTACGACGAATTAACCGGAAATAAGAATGCCCAGAGCTAAATCTGATTCAAAAATTGATATCGATAAATTACGCGAAGCAACAAAACAACCTCCGTCAGCTGTTGAGGTCGAACGCGAAGTTCTGGGAGCGATGCTGCTTGATAATAATGCCGTCCCTAAAGCGTTTGAAGTTTTAAAACCGGAATGTTTTTTTGACAAAAAGAACCAGATAATTTTTGAAGTAATGATGAGACTTTTTGATTCCAACGAACCGATTGATACAATTTCGGTTTATGAAGAATTGAATAAACAAAATAAGAGCGAAGCTATCGGAGGCGCTGCTTATCTTAGCAAACTTTCGCAGGACATTTCCTCCGCGGCGAATATTGAATATCATTCCCGCGTTGTACTTGAAAAATGGATTCTTCGTGCCATAATTACTTCTTCTTTAGAAATGGCAAATGCAGCCTACGAAGGAAAGGATGATGTGTTCGACATTCTTGATGCCGCTGAGTCGGAAATATTTAAGATTGCTGAAGAAGGTCTGAAAGAGTCCTATGTCTCTCTGGATAAAGCTGTGCGGGATGCAATGGAATATATTGAAGCCATCCACTCGAAAAAGATTTCTACGTTTGCCGTACAAACAGATTTTTATGAGCTTGATGAAAAACTCGGCGGGCTTCAGAAATCAGATTTGATAATTGTCGCAGCCCGACCATCAATGGGAAAAACTGCTTTTGCGCTTTCACTTATGCGCAATAGCGCGGTGAATCATAATGTCGCTGTTGCTTTTTTTAGTCTTGAAATGTCAACAATACAACTTGCGACAAGATTGATTTCAGCTGAAGCGAGAATTAATGCTCACAGCATTCGAACAGGAAAATTTAAGGCTGAGGAAGGTGCGAAGATAAGTAAGACAATTCACAATCTAAGTAAAGCGCCTATTTATATTGATGATACACCGGCACAAAACGTACTTCAGATTAGAGCGAAATGCCGGCGTCTGAAAGCTGAGAAAAATATCGGTCTCGTTGTGATTGATTATTTACAATTAATGTCTTCAAGTCTACGTATGGAAAGCCGCGAAAGAGAAATATCATCAATTTCACGATCGCTGAAAGCTCTGGCTAAAGAATTAAACATTCCTGTAATTGCTCTTGCTCAGTTAAACCGTGCTGTTGAACAGCGGCATGATAAAAAACCAATGCTTTCAGATCTGCGAGAATCGGGATCAATCGAACAGGATGCCGATGTGGTACTTTTCCTTTATCGACCGGAAGCTTACGGAATTACTCAACTTCCTGACGGTGAAACAACTGAAGGTTACGCTGAAGTTATTATTGGTAAACAACGAAACGGTCCGACTGGCGAAGTCTCTATGAGGTTTATAAAAGAATACGCCAGATATGAAAATCCGGCATTACCTTACCAGGAAGAACAAAAGCAAATTGGTGAAACTCCCACGCTGCATGCATTGGAAAGAGATTTACCCTTCTAATGAAAATTTTTCTGATTTTCATATTATCATTTTTTACATCTGCTAATTGTCAGATTTATACTCAGGCTGATATTGATGTGTGCAATTCAAAATTTGAATTAGCCGTCAAAAAGGACTTGTCAAAACTGCCAATTAATATGGTGATTGCAGAGATAGGTAAAAGTTTTATCGGAGTTGATTACGAAGCGGGAACACTGGATAAAAGTGAAAAAGAAACTCTGACAGTTAATCTTACAGGTTTGGATTGTTACACGTTTCTGGAGAACACTCTTGTGATTGCACGATTAATAAAATCCGATTCTATGACGTTTGAAAATTATCTTCAGGAATTAATATCTATACGATACCGATGCGGAGAATTGAAGGAATATCCTTCACGATTACATTATTTCTCCGATTGGATTTTTGAAATGGACAAAAGAAATATTGCCAAAGATATCACCAAAGATATCGGGGGAAAATCGTATCCCAATAATGTTTCATTCATGTCATCAAATCCGAAGTATTATAAACAACTTGAGAACAACCCTGACTTTGTCAATCAGATGAAAAAAATTGAACAAAACATTTCGTCGAGAGAATATTATTACATTCCTGAAGATGAAATTAGTAAATATGAAAAAAATATTTCCAGTGGGGATATTATCGGAATAACAACAAACATTAAAGGACTTGATATTTCTCATGTCGGATTAGCAATCAGAATGGATGATGATAGAATTCATCTTTTACACGCGCCCAACAAGGATAAAAAAGTTCAAATCAGTGAAGTAAGCCTCTCAGATTATATAAAACACAATTCAAAACAAACAGGGATAATTGTCGTACGCCCAGTCGAACCTTAAATTTAACCGCGTTTTCTCTCCGGAATTTTTGAACTATTCACTTTCTTTTTTACTTTAGTTTGTGGAACAATCAACCAGGTTGATTTTAATAAAGATTATCTTTTTTTTTACACGTGGCAATACTATTCACAGCATGGATTTTTTGATATGAAAAAAATATTTCCCGGATTCACATTTATTTATATATGTTTAATGACTTTCCTCTTCGCCCAGTCAACAGAAATCAATTCTGATCCTGCTACATGGAAAATAGATTACAGCACGGTATTCAAAGCCGATGGTGTTCCGGTAAACGAATCAATAGATGACCTGATAAAAAAAATAACTGCAGATAGCGGAGACGGACTTCCGGTTACTCTTGATGAATTTATAGCTCTTCTAAAACGGGAAGAAGCTTCTCAGGTATATACAAATGAGTTGGTCAGATATGCAACTCCGAAAAGCAGGCATCTTCAAAAACAGGAACACCAAAATTATTCCAAGGTATTTCTTAAGGAAAAACGAATTGTTGCCGGAGTGAAATTTTTGAAAGACTTTCATGACTTACTGATTTCAGCGGAGAATAAATACGGCGTTCCAAGGAAAGATATCGTCTCCATTTTAATGTGGGAATCCGGGCTTGGTGAATTTACAGGCAAGCATCAGATATTTAACATTTTTATGGGGCAGCTTCTTTTTCTTGAACACGCCCAGGAATATGCCATTCAGCAGATGCTGCTCAAAGGTGAAA
>CAZEXO010000114.1:0-11609 GCA_964516545.1 uncultured Melioribacteraceae bacterium | reverse complement strand
GTACTACTTTAAAGAATGTAATGGTTTTTTCGTCGTTGGCATCGTAATCAATGCTTGGGGAATAAATGTCTTTAATTTTTTGATAAAAGAAACGTTTGGAAATTCGTATCTCCCTGATGCGTTCTTGTAGTTCAGAGAAATAGTTCATTGAATTGCCCGACTTGAAACGCTCGTCATTGAGCGTAAAGCCCTTTACAATGTATTCTTTAAGTCTTTGGGTTGCCCAAATACGGAACTGTGTACCCTGTTGCGATTTTACCCGGTAGCCGACCGCAATTATTGCATCGAGATTGTATAAGTTTGTAAGGTAGTTTTTACCATCTTCGGCAGTTATTCGAATTTTTCGAATAACTGAATCTTCTTCTAATTCATTGCTTTTAAAGATTTCTTTTAAATGATAGTTAATAGTATGTACTTCAACACCGAATAATTCGGACATCCTTTTTTGGCTTAACCAGAAAGTTTCATCATTAAAAATTACTTCAATGCTTACATTTCCTTCAGGTGAGGTGTAAAAGATAATATCTGAATATTGCGGTTGTAATTTGTCTTTCATTTTAATTGTTTAAATAATGATTTTCTTGTAAATAGTTTGTATTGCTGGAATACATACTTCCCTTGGTTCCTTATTAAAAGAAAACTCTTTTGTTTTTAAGGAGCAGCCGAAAGTAAGAATGTTTAATATGAGGTTTTGTGTATTCACTTATGGTGCTATATTTATACCTAGAATCAATTTTTTATATGTTTAATTCGCTCACTTTAGATACACGCTTGTATATCACATCTTTAAACTCCTTAAAGTGTTCAGTTCCACATTTGATTTTTAATTTTTCACTACCTCGTAATTCCTGACCTTCACCCTTGGTTTCGGCAACAAAGTAGATTTTCTTTTCACCTTTAAATACAATTGCCCAATCAGGATTGTACTTACCAATGGGAGTATCAATTTTAAACCAAAAAGGTAGCTTGAAGTAAAATTCAATATTTTCGCTGCTTTCACAATCCTTGGCAAATTCATTTTCAACTTTTGAATCCAGTGGAATATAATTCTCATAAATAGTTTTTTCAGGAGCATTAACAAGGTGAGTGAATTTATCAATATATATTTCTAACTCATTATCTTCAAATAATTGCATTTCATAAATTTTACCACCAATCTTTTCATACTTGATGCCTTCAATCATTAATTCATAAAGTGTCGTTTTAATAGCACTAACACAATTATCCATAAACAATTGCGGATTAAGGAGCAATTCATTTATCTTTTCGGATTTTTTCAAGATTTCCAGAATAGTGCTCCTGGTTAATTCAGTTTTACTTTGAATATAGGCCAGCATATCAGGAATTTCAAATTGTTGGCCGTAATCATCATCTCCGCTATCACTTAACAATTGTCCATTAACCCCTTCATCTGTTATCAATACTCTTTTTTTTGTGGATTTAATGGTTGGCTTTTTTGTTTCAGGCATATTTTTTACTGCTTTGGCAGCAAGTGTAATAAGTTCATCTGTTTTGTATTCCACGCTATACCGGGTATGAAATTTAATCTTATCCCATATTTCAAGGAATTTAGGATCCGCTTCAAAACCTTTACGCAAACTGACCTTTTCTCTTTTCCCTTTGTCTTTTATTCTTCCAGTGAAATCTACACCGCAGTCCTGTTCTATTTCTTGTTGTAATGCCCTGGCAAAATCCTCATAGCGCTCATTGGCAACTACAGTAAGTTTATTAATATTGTGATCAAAAATTCTTTGACCATATTGATTCACTGATAATCTTAGACCTCTTCCTATTTCTTGTCTCTTTTTAATTTCTGATTTAGTTTCATTTAAAGTGCATATTTGGAAAACGTTCGGATTGTCCCAACCTTCACGGAGTGCGGAATGACTAAATATGAAACGAAGGGGGGTATTAAGCTCGAGAAGTTTTTCTTTATCCTGCATAATAAGTTTGTAAGTATCATCATCGGCCTGCGTTTCACCTCCCGTATCTTTAATTCGCCCTTTGTTATCCATTGAGAAATAACCATTATGAATATTTTCCAAATCCTCAGAGTGTAAAGAATCTTTAATGTCTTTAAAAATCGGTTTTGCAATCTCATACTGATAGATTTCTTCAAACCACTGAGCAAATTTTCCTTTAACAGGACTGCCATTTTCATCATATTCACGGTAATTTTTTACTTTATCAATAAAAAATAGTGATAAGACTTTTATGCCTTTAATTTTATAGACTTTTTCTTTTTTTAAGTGTTCTTCTATGGTTTTTCGAATCATGAACTTCATCACTTCATCATTCATTCCGCCCTGTGATTCACCTATTTTAAGGACAATGCCATTTGTTAATTCAATTTGACTATTTCCAAAATCAATTTCGTATACTTTCAACCCGTCGTATTTCGGGTTTTCATTCGATAAAAGAAATAAATCAAGATTGTTTCGGCTCACCTGTATTGACTTCCGCTTAATTCCCTGTGATGTGTTTACATCTATTTTTACTTTGGCTTTAATGGTATTGTCTGTTCGTGTTATTGCCTCAAGCTGAATAAAGGAAGAATTAAAATCATTTTCACTTACTATTGAATCAACTTCAATCTGTTTAACTAAACCAAGATCATATGCTTTCACAGGATTGAGAGAATATAGCAAATTATACAAGTTGGTGTGTGTTGCTGAATAGCGTAAAGTGCAAAGAGGATTCAGGTTCTGAATAGCTTTTTTGCGAATGTCGGTTTCCATGTTTTGTGGTTCATCCACTATCACAATTGGATTGCAGCTTTGAATAAACTCAACCGGTTTCTTACCTGTTAATTTATCATTTGGTTTGTTTATAATGTTTTCGTCTTTTGCAAAAGCATCAATATTGATTACAAGAATTTGTATTGCATTACTGGAGGCAAAGCCCCTTATATCAGATACTTTCTTACTGTCGTATATGTCAAAGGTAATTGCTGCTTTATCGTAAAGAGATTGAAAATGATCGTGTGTAATTTGAAGGTTTTTCAAAACCCCTTCTCTTATAGCTACAGAAGGGACTACAATGACATACTTTTTAAAACCATACAGTTTATTTAATTCATAAATAGTTCTTATGTAAACATAAGTTTTACCGGTACCGGTTTCCATTTCCACGGAAAAATTCATTCCCTGGAATTCACCGCTTAAATCTTTTATTTCATTTCGCTGTTGTATTGTCTTAACATTCTCCCAAATCTGTTCATCTGTTAAATTAAGTTTGTTGCCAAATCCATTTTCAGAAAACAATGATCCGGTCGAAGTCACTGAGAATTCGAAATCTCCGTTGCTCAAAGGCTGACCTTCGAATATATCTGTGATAGATTTTATCGCTTCTATCTGGTAATTTTGGTTACTGTCGAAATGGAGTTTCATTCGGAAATATTTAAACTTGTATGATAATATCTTTTCCCTGCAGGATGTATTGTACAGGAAGGAACACCTTCATTTGAAAATATTATCATCACTGGACAATCGGTTAAGTATTCTTTTTGATAAGAGATTTCTGAAAGGCTTTTAATATCGGTTCCACTCGGATGATTATTTTTATTTGGATGCGAGTGCCATTCCCCAATATATGCAATTTGCTTATTGGAGTTTAAAAATAGTTTATCAAGAAACTTTTGACAGTATTCAACATCTTTTTCGAATTTATTTGCACTACGAACTGATTTAGGACCTGGACCTGATGCATTAGTTATTACAAAATCCCCATTTTCGTCAATGTGTCCAGCAAGAACACCTCCAGTTTCTATCTCTGTGGTTTCTGCTATTAATTCTTGCATTTGTTTTATAATATTAGCTGGTAAATAAACTTCGGAATGCTTTTCATGATTACAGTAATAACATTTTGGATGAGCCGATATATATTGAGAATGCAATTGATATGGTTCAAGTACTTGTAAAGATTCAGTTGACCATATCCATTGGTTATTTTCACCAAAACCATTTTGTAATTCATCAAGTAGTATTCTAGAAGTTAGTGCAGATATTAGTTTGAGATCTGCTGCACTTGCAGGTCGAATGGGATTATTACATTCGTTTTTTAAAGTAGGCAGATCTTTATCATCTGGTATAGAAATAAATTGTTTACCATCTCTTCTATAAAGATCAAGACAATTAAAACAAGCATCTTTACCAGGTATAACTCTAAATATGCGAGCAATTTTTCCACCCCTTAATGCCCTTGCATAATAGACTATCTTATTTGATATAACAGCTCTTTCATTCAAAAACCCCTCAATATTGTCATCAGCTATGGTACAAATTGTTATGGAACTATCAGCAAAAAAATCATTTAAATCAATTAAGTTAATATCACCACCATAAAATCGAAGATTAATAAAAGGATTATGATTTTGTACAATATCCCCTACTGCATAAACTTTTGAAACTCCCACATGTTCCATGCCTGCAAGGTGTCTTACTGGATTATGACCTTTTATTTCTTGATTATCGAATAAACAAATTGTTCCTACACCAGCTTTACTCAAAGAATCAGCTACTTCACTTCCAAGGGCACCAACTCCAACAACGTTTGTAACTAAATTCTTTAAAACATTTCTATTAAAGCGTCCTGAATTTCTTTGGTGGAAAGATTCATCAGTAAATTTTTCACATTGAATAGCGTATACCTGATCATAATCTTCAATTAAATGCTTAAAAGCATCTTCTTCTGAGGCTCCAATTAATACACCACTGGCACTTTTTTGTTTTTTAACCACTTTCAGAAGTTGAAATTCTTGAGTGTTTTTTCGGTTTGGAAAACGAAAGGCTATAAAGAAATGATCCGGTTTAAGTTTCAATTCATCTAAATAATAAGGCATCATCCTTTTTAATCCTATTTCATAATTCTCTTCACCAATTATACTGATAAGTTCCTGCAGAGATCTAAAAGGATTTGGCTCTCGTTGTATTTGAAACCAAAATGTTTTTAATAATTTACCTTCATTAAGAAATCTATTTAACGTGTTTTTTTTATTAATAAGTTCAATAGCATTGGTTATTCCTTCTTCAAAAAAGAAATTAGGTAACTGAAAATTAATGTTTTCATATAAGCCGCTCTTATTTTTACCTATCATTAAACATCCAAAGTATGTTCGTTTATCATGTTGATAATATTTCCCTTTTGGAAAATAACTTATAAGCAAACCATAAGCTTCTCCTTCTACAAAGCTTTCATCTAAAAATGATTCTGGATAATTTAACCTAATCCCTTGTTCTATATCATTAAAATGGGCATGGAATTCAACTTCTTGACTATCAAGAGGAAAATTTCCGGTAATCGTACCACAATACCAATCCCGTACCCTTCTTAGAATGCTTTTTATTCCGTAAAATTTTGAACCATCATCCAGATTATCCCATTCAATTATACAAAGACTTCCAGTTTGATTTTGATGCCTTAAATGGTAATAAAACTTAATAAATGGTATGATTTCTTTATGTACAGTATTTAAATCTCCTTTGGCAAGTGTCTCTACTTGCTCTTTTATTAGAGGTTGGTTAAGAGGATAAATTAATGGTAAGGCATAAGGTGTAGCTTCAGGATATACGATAAGTATCGGAAATCGATAAATTTTATCAAGTCGCACAATAATGTAACCATGAGAAACAAAAAGGTTATTTCTAACTTGATAAAGCTCCTTATAATTGCTATCATTTGATAAAGCTGAACTTTCTGCTGCAATATGTTTAGGATGTTTTTTAAACCAGTGTATCATTACTTCCCATTGGTTTTTCATCTAATCTTGTCGTTTGTGATCCGATATAGATATTTTTATATTTATCATCTTTGTCATTATCATTATTATCATCTCCTTTGCCGTATGTTTCAATTAATTCTTCGTTTGTATTCAATTCTATATTGCCATTTTCATCAATATCAACAATAACAGAATAAGGAGTTCCACCCAAATGAAAAATGCCATCTTCATCTAAATATTTTTTATACAATTCCATAGCGTCATCATGAGGATGATCATGCGGACTATCTTCTTTTTTGGGTGCGCTGATTATTAAGTAATTAGGTTTTATATTTTCAATATGTGTTTCATAAACATCTTCATCTTCCTCATCATCCTTAAAAAAAGTTCTTGAACCATGATGACTTGCACTCAACACATAGGATGGGAGATTATCCTTGTGATACTCCGTTATATGCTCTTTCCAAGCTGTTTTATCTGAATCTCCTGTTATCATGATGCTTTTAGAATCTTTACCGTAAGTAAATCTTATTACACCGCATTGCTCATGTATTCGTTTGTTACGCTCATCTGCATCAGCATCTTCAATCTCCTCACACAAATATTCAGCAGGAGAAAGAACCTGGTAATCTATTAGACCTAGTTTTTTTATTATTTCATTATCGTCAGACTTTCTTACTTTATTTAAGTCATTAGTCCCCAATAAAAAATATTCATTTTTTTTACCAACTTTATTCAATACATATTGAAAGTCTTTGTACTTAGTTTTGTGTTCTCCACCCGGCTTATGGTTGGAATGCCATATTTCTGAAAAACCAATCTCGTCATAAACTTCTTTTATACCTCCGATATGATCATTATGTGGATGAGTATTAATGAAAATTTTAAGTTCGCCACTGGTTTTAAATAAGTCTTTAAACATTTCCACCAAATCAATTTCATGGGGTTCATTATCTTTATCCGAATCTACTAGCACATACATGTAGTCAGTAACAGTTGAGCCGGTAGGTATTACCAAAAGTGTTGATTCACCCTGACCAGTGTATAAAAAAACGGTTCGGAAAATACCAGCTTTTGTGGGTTTAATAATTTTTTCTGCAACTGTCATATTATTGATTTTTAGTTTTTAAATAAACATTCAAAACCTCTCTGGTAAAGTAATAACCTCGTTGTTTGCATCTTAGCCATACAATTATAATGGTAGGAAGAATAACAGAATAAAATTTCCACTCATCATAATTCCTTATTAACAAAAATGCACCTCCAATCAAAACGCAAGTCAACAACGACCGTGAAAAAGCATAAGAAGAATTGAAATCTTCAACCCTGCTTTCTTTTTGGTTCGCATAGCGCATTGCAATTGAAAACAACTCATCATCAGACGGATTAGGGTTTGTTGTTTCAGATTTTAGTAAATCCTTAGCTTTTTGACTATGATAAAACCTTACTTTCCAAATATCTTTACCATTAAGCAAGCGATTTGACGGTTTACCACCCCAGGTAAAAAAATAAATATCTTCTAACCAACTTGATATAGAATTTACTAAAAAGCCTAATAAAAAAGCAAAAGCTGTATAAGCTACTATCATATCCTTATCAAATGGAATATCAAAAAATTCCAAAGTAGCCAGTAAAAGAAGAAATCCTGGAACGAGAGAAGATAAAATATCATAGATTTTGAAATTCATAAATGAGATGTTTTTATATTGTTTTAAATTCTATACCGGAATCTTTCATTTGCAACACTGTGTTTGTTTTTAATTGGTCGTTACCTATAAAAAGTTTATCAAGAGTTATTACTTTTTGCGGTTTGGCGTCAATGATTTTATCAATGACAGGTTGGGTCATTGTTTCTAAAGAGATTATCAATTCGCCTTCATTAATCGAATAATACATTCCTTTTTTCTCAACCTTGTCTGTTAATTGATAACCTGCTTTTACCATTAATTCATAAAGCATGTTTTGTTCCTGGCTATCTTGGTTTACTGGGTTGGTGAAGGCATCCAATTGCTGGATTAGGTTTTCCTCTGTTATTTCATTGCCTCTCCAGATTTTAAAATTAGATGGTGAAAGTTTAAATACTTTAAATCCTAAATCAATGTTTCCATTATCAAATAATCCAGGCTTTTCATTTTTCTCTTTCTCTATTTTCTTAATTACTCTTCTGATACGCTCTTTTGAAATATCTGCAATAGTCTTGTAACCACTTTTTAGAACCTCGCTATTCTCGATACAAGGCTCGGGAAGTTGAACAATTATGAAATTTCTACTTTTACCATCTTCTTCATTGAGTTCAAAAACAGCATGTGCAGTTGAACCTGAGCCACCAAAAAAATCTAATATTATGTCTTCATTATCAGTAGCGAATTTCAACAAATGTTTGGTAACACCAGTAGGTTTAGGGTAAGGAAAGAAATTTACATTACCAAAAAGCTCCTCAATTTCTTTACTGCCATGTTGAGTATAAATATTTTCAATTATTGAAGTTACTTTCAAAGATTTTTCATTTCCATCTTCGTCTTTAAGGTATTGTTTAATATTTATTGTCCAATTACCTTCTTTATCCTGGTTAAATTCCAATTCATCATTCTCACGAGCTTTTAAAGTCCTTTCTTTTGACCATAACCACTGTCTTTTGGGTAGGATTTTTTCACCTTTAGGTCCTGGGATTTCATAAACCAAATTTTTTCTTTCACCCATACTTTTAGCAGCTTCTAAAGGCTGTGTTCTATATGGACCTCGTTTGTCATAATGGTTATCTCTCCTTGTGTAATATTTATCAATAAACTCCTTATTGTTTGAAACAAAGATAGGATCCAGTGAATCTTTCCTTTTTGAATACATTAGAACATACTCATGAAGATTTACTAAATACTTTTCTTTTGCACCACCGCCATATCTTTTTTTCCAAATGATTTGCTCAACAAAATTCTCTTCACCAAAAATTTCATTCATTATCAATTTAAGATTGTGTATTTCGTTATCATCAATATGAACGAAGATTATTCCATCATCCCGTAATAAATTCTTGGCAAGAAATAGCCGGGGATACATCATACTTAACCAATTACTATGAAAATGCCCGCTGTCTCTACTGTTTTTTCGAAATAGACCCTCTTTTAGTAAATACCCTTCTTCATCTTTATCACCAATCCTTTTTTCGTAATCGGTTTTATTCTCCTTAAAACTATCCGGATAAATAAAACTATCATTCCCTGTGTTGTATGGTGGGTCTATAATGATACACTTTAGCTTACCGTAATACGCCTTTTGCAATACTTTCAACACTTCAAGATTTTCGCCTTCAATAAATACATTCTGGGTATTTTCAAAATTGATTGATTCTCCTGGAACCGGTTTTAATGTTGCCGTAGTAGGGATCTGTAAAACCTTGAAAGCATCGGATTTGCCTGCCCAATTTAAAACATATCTTTCATTGGAAAAATTTATTTTATCACTGAAGGTGGCATTGAATTTTTCTATATCAATTTTTCCTTCAGAAAAAATATCAGGGAAAAGCTGTTTAAGTTTTTCCAAATTGTCTTGTTGTATCCCTAGGGATTGACCTAAATCATTAAGAGATTCTTCGTTCATTATTCTTTTTATTCTTTGGAGTGTTTTGTTTGATCATATTTTCAGTAACCCTCATAACGTCAATGGCGATATCTTCATCTTTCACAAGTTCATAAACCTGATCTGCCAGCCACTGAATTAACAGTTCTTCTTTTTTAGCACTATATATTTCAGCAAGCCTAAGGATGTAATCTCGTTTAATATTCTTTTCTCCACGCTCCATCTTACTTATATAGGCGGTATCAACTTCCAGTTCGGCAGCAACCTGTCTTAATAAGAGGCCTTTTTGCTCTCGCAATTCCCTGAGCTTTTTGCCAATAGTCATCTTTCTGCTTTTTTACTTGTCTAATTCGGTCAAATTTAACAAATATGTGCAAACAAAAGAAGGATGTTAATAAATAGATACCAACCAGATATTAACCATGACCTGAATTTGTTATACCTTGCAAAGTTTGCAAAGTATGCAAACTATACAAGCTTAATTCTGTTGCACGTTTTGAACGGATTGCACACTTTGCATGTTTTGCTTTTTGTACTTGCCATAAACCGGATCTTTTAACAAGTTTGAGGGGGTTAACTCATTCAGGTATTTATCGGCAGTACGGGGCTTTATATTCAATTTGGCAGCTATTTCAATGGCTTCTTTACGCAAGAATTCTTCAGGTAAAAGGTTGTAAAACTTGTCTTTCATGGTTTCCTGTTTCACTTTTTTAGAAGTTGTCATTAATTGCAAGTAAACCGTTTTTGCATGTTCCAGCAACACATTGCCTATTTTCATAACTGTATTGAAATCGGTATCGCTGCATTTAAATGATTGTGGTACCTCTCCTGTATCGAGTATTCGTAAAACTGTCATTATCATTGCTGTTCTGAAACAAATAAGCCCCAACCTGCGGACATTAGCTACGGATTCGGGACCTAACAGGTTAATAAACTCGTTTTGCCAGGCTTCGAATTGTTGGTTAAAGTGTGTTTTTTGAGCCTGAGAAAAATGGAACTCCTTTTCAGGAAAAGACAATAATTGTTTGTACAGCTCGAAGTAGCGACGACCCAGCGAATTAAAATATTCTTCAAAACCTGTATCAGTCTGTTTTTCGAATACGTCAGACCATATATTGGTTAATGAAAAGCGGTAATACATGAACCGGGAAAATAAACCGTCTTCCGCATCCGGAATAAGGTTTATAATTTGCCTGGGCGTTCCTGTAAGAACAGCCGAAAGGCGTGGGGTTTGAATATCCACATATTCCCGGTTTGTACGCCGATAATAACTGATATTCTCATGATGAAATGCTTTACGAAATCCATCGCTGTAGTTCCCATAGTCTGTTTTAAAGATAAATGCCAGCGTGTCGCCTTCTGTTTCGAATAATAAGCCTTTACCGTCGCTGTCGTCGAGCAATTGAAAAATACCTGTAGAACTGTTATTCGCAGGTAGAAAAAGCATTTTATCTTTTGGTTCCGAGGGTTTAACCAGAGTCGGGTCTTTCTTTACATGCTGCAAGTATTGATTTAATTCAACCTGGTATTCGGCTTTTTGATTTGCAGATTCTTCACGCAATTGCATGTGTATTTGATGAACTAACCTTTTGCAGTGTTTTAGTGAGCCTTTTCCGGCTGATGCCTGGGCTGTAATAAATAAGTACAGGTTCGGGAAAACTTTATCGTTATGATAGATTCCGAATACATTAGGCATAGCGCTGCTTAATGTGACTATCGAACCCAAAAGAATAATATCTTTTTCCCGGGCTGTAGGAAACACTTTACATGCATCGGCAAGTAATCCTGGTAACTGCGAATAAATTTCTTCCGGGAAATAAGGCGTTTCAATAAATTCATCATATTGAACATTGGAATTATCAACAGGACGGGCTGGGGATATGTCAATCCCCGCCCGACGTGCCATGTCGAAAAATGTTCTTTTAGTAACTCCGGTACCTTGCGCTTTTAAGCAATTATCAAACTGTTTATCACATTCAACAGCGTTGTAATCACTGTAGAATCTACTGATACGATGAAAATAATCACGTCCAGCCTCCTGCAGCATATCAGCCAAAGCAAAACCACAAGCCAGCCATTCTTTGTAATCAGGCGCAATATCGATGTGTTTGGCTTCAATCTGTGTTACTACTTTTTCAATATCGGCAGTGAGTGAATCAGTATCGTTGGTGTGTTTCTGAACCGTATTTGTTGCTTGTAAACCTCCGGTTTTCCATTGCGAAGGGTCAAACATTTTCTTGTTTTGCATAATCAATGTATTTGGGATTTATGAAAATATTGTTGTCGTAACCTAAAAAGCAGGCACGTGAAATGTCAC
>CAZEXO010000113.1:0-11646 GCA_964516545.1 uncultured Melioribacteraceae bacterium | reverse complement strand
CTCATAAAGCAAAAGCAAATATTCGTAAACACCTTAACAACGAAGAAGAGAAAATAATAGCGGCAGGTAAAGAAATTTGGGAAAAGAAATTAAAAAAACTCAAACAAACCTTTTCCACCGAGGACACAACAAAACTGGCTCGTAAACTGAAATTCAAAAATCTTCAACAATTTTTTTCGGCCGTTGCTTTCGAGAAAATTGATCTTGATGAAGTACTAAGACCAAAAACTGAAACTGAAGATCATACTGAACATGATCTTGAATTTGAAAAATTTGCCGACATAGCGCGAACAACCGCCGGCGCCATTGTTGTTGATGGTGATCATAAAGGGATAGAATACAGTTATGGCAAATGTTGCAATCCTGTTCCGGGCGATCCGATTGTCGGTTTTATTACTGTAGGCGAGGGAATTAAAATACATCGGAAAGATTGCATCAATATTCTTAACATTGCAAAAACTACAAGTAACAAAATTATACCAGTAGCTTGGCCGCGTAACAATGACTCGCTTTTTGTCGCAGGAATTAAAATCCGCGGAGAGGATACTCCGGGGCTCTTAAATAATATTTCCAACAGTATCACGACATATAGAAATACAAATATAAAAGCCATTAATATGTATTCCACTGATTCGGTTTTCCATGGAACGATAACTGTTTATGTTGAAGATCTAGATCACCTCAACAGATTAATTGAGAAACTTAAAAAACACAAATCAATTTTTTCTGTTGAAAGATTTGATGGGGAGCATAACGTTTAGCGAATGAATGATTTCGACTCGAAAGAAAACAGACTTCTTGGAATTGATTACGGTGAAAAACGTGTCGGCATTGCTATAACTGATCCACTTATGATGTTTGCCTCGCCTCTGAAAACTATTATCCGCGATAATAATTTCTGGAAGAATTTTCTGGAAATATTTTCCCAGTATAAAATCATAAAAGTTATCTTAGGATATCCTCTGAAAGAAAACGGGGAGGAATCAACCAGCACTCAACTAGTAAAAAAATTCCGCGAACAACTTGAAGAAAAAATTTCTGTGCCGATAGAATTTTGTGATGAAAGATATTCATCGGACATCGCGAAAAAGAGAATCATCGAAACGGTCCCGTCAAAAAAGAAGAGAAGAGATAAAAGCCTGTTGGACAAAAACGCCGCGGCAATAATCTTGCAAGATTATCTGGACACCCAAAGATAATTCTGTTTTTCAAAAGAATTTTCAGAGCTTATCAATCAACTTTATAATTGACATTTTTGGCTTTATAAACTATTTTCGGTAAGAATTAAATCCATTAAATAGGAGCACTTTATGACACTTGACGCACTGGGAATGGTGGAAACCAAGGGTTTAGTCGGCTCAATAGAAGCAGCCGATGCGATGGTAAAAGCTGCAAAGGTAGAATTAATCGGGAAAGAAACAATTGGTGGAGGATATGTTACTGTTATGGTTAGAGGTGATGTTGGAGCAGTAAAAGCTGCAACTGATGCCGGAGCAGCCGCTGCTCAGAGAGTGGGCGAACTCGTATCCGTTCATGTTATCCCGCGTCCGCATTCGGATGTTGAACTTATTCTTCCAAAAAGATCAAAGTAAACTTATATATGCTTCAGGCATTAGGTTTAATTGAAACGAAAGGTTTAATAGGCGCGATTGAGGCTGCTGATGCTATGGTTAAAGCAGCCAACGTTAAACTTGTGGGGAAAGAGAAAAGTACAGCCGCTTTAATAACAGTGAAAATTGTCGGCGAAGTTGCAGCTGTTAAATCAGCCGTTGAAGCTGGCGCCGCCGCAGCCCAAAGAGTCGGTCAACTTGTTTCCGTACACGTGATACCCCGTCCAGCCGAAGAGATTGAAGCTCTCATTTTCAATTCGGAAATGATTATTACGACTGAAGAAAAAACTAAACAAAAACCCAAACCGAAAGAAGAAAAATATCCCGATCTGTTTACTCAACAAACGAAGAAAAAAAATATTCCCCAAAAGGTTGTTGAAGAAGAACCGGTTGAGGTTGAACTGATCGACGAAGAAGATAAAATTGATATTGATTTAAGGGAACAATCACAAACAATCTCTGACACACAAGAAAAAAGAGCTGAGGAAACAGAACAGGAATTATCTGACGAAAGGATTAACGAAGTTCCGGATTCAGGTTCAACTCAGGAAATTCCATCCATTGATGAATTGGAAAAACTTAATGTTCATGAATTGCGACATCTTGCCAGAAGCTTTGAAACATTTCCTATCAAAGGCAGAGAAATTTCAAGAGCAAACCGACAGGAGTTAATAGACTATTTCAAAACGATATCCTAAACAAAACCGATATTTATAAATAAAAGACTCCACTTCAGGTGGAGTTTTTTTATATTTGAAAACATGAAAAGGAAAGTAATAACAATAGTACTCATCTCAACTCTTTCTTCACTTTTGTGGATATTTATCTCACTGTCTGAGGAATATTTTACTTCAATTGTAGTGCCTGTAAAGTTCACTGAAATACCAAAAAATTATGCTATAGCAGATCAATCAGTTGAAACAGTCTCACTCGGTTTGAAAGGACAAGGATGGCAGTTGACGCAACTTTCATCAGGACTCAGCCCTGAGTTTTTAATTTCACCTGTTTACAAATTAGGAAGACAAACGTTTCTTCTAAAAAATGCTATCGATAAAAATCCCTGGCTTTCATCCACAATTCAGGTTACTGAATTATTGCCTGAAAAAATTGATTACCTCGTTGATGAACTGGTAAGGAAGAAGGTGAAAATAATTCCTAATATCACCTTGCTTTATAAAAACGATTACAGTCTTGTTGGTGAAATGAAATTATTGCAGGATACAGTAACGATTTCAGGAGCGAAAATAATTGTAGAAAATATTGACAAGATTAGAACAAAACATTATGAATTCAAAAATCTTGAAAGAGGAGTTACCGCTCAATTGATGATTGAGGAAATTCCCGGAATCGTAATTTCACATCCTGATTGTACTGTTGAGTTTGATGTACAAAAAATTGTTGACAAGACTTTTAACTCGGTTGTTGTTGAAGTGAAAGATGTTCCAAGAGGTATTGATTTATTACTTTTTCCTAACAGAATAAATGTTGTGTTACGTGGTGGTATAAATGTGCTTGGTCGTCTTGATGAGAATTCTGTAAGCGCGTCTGTTAGTTTCAGCCAGGCAATTAATGATACAACAGGAATCCTTATCCCCGTGGTAAAAATTCCAATGAATACTGAAATCGTAGATATAACTCCAAACTCATTAGGCTATATAATAAAAGAATATTGATATGTTCATAACTTTTGAAGGAATTGATTTTTGCGGTAAGTCCACTCAGGTGAAACTTCTGTCGGAATATCTCATAAAACAGAATAAGGCGGTTAAGATAATTCGTGAACCGGGAGGAACTGAAATATCCGAAAAAATAAGAGAACTACTCCTGGATAAAAAAAACAAAGAAATGAATTACAAAACCGAATTACTGCTTTTTGCTGCAAGCAGGGCTCAACTAATAAATGAAAAAATTATTCCCTTTCTGAAAAACGGAGATTATGTTATTGCTGATCGTCTTCACGATTCGTCAATTGCTTATCAGGGTTACGGACGAGGGATTGATATTGATTTTGTAAAACACCTCCAGGATTTTGTTCTAAGCGGCGCTTTCCCAGATATAACTTTTCTTCTGGATATTACGATAGAAGAATCCAATCGCAGAAAATCTGATCTGGGAAGACAAAATCTTGACAGAATTGAATTATCCCAGGAACTTTTTTATGAAAAGGTTCGTAAGGGGTATATTGAAATGGCAGGAGAAAGTGAAAGGATTATACTTATTGACGGCGCACAGTCTCCCGAAATTATCCATCAGACAATTTTAAAAGAAATAACAGCATTGGAATTAAAATCAACCGGAGCTAAAGAATGAAACATCAATCCTGGAGTATGTCTCTGCTTCTCATTATACTTTTTAGCGGATTTATTACAAGCGATACCGACATTTACTTTAAAATAAACAAAAGCATTGAACTATTCGGAAGAGTCTATCAGGAAACCGCGATAAATTATGTAGACAACATCGACCCCGAAGCACTGATGCAAGCAGGCGTTGAAGGTATGTTATCTGCTCTTGATCCGTATACGGTTTATCTGGATGATACTCATCAAAATGATATTAATCTGATTACAAAAGGTAAATATGGCGGTATCGGCGCGACAATCGGTGTCAGGAATGATAAAATAACTGTTGTTGATTTGATTGAAGGCTATTCTGCCCATAGACAGGGAATAATAATTGGCGATGTAATTACTGAAATCAACGGTAAAAAAGTTGGTAAAAATAATTATGACGAAATAGGCACGCTGATGAAAGGTGAACCCGGCTCGACTATTTCGATGATCATTGAAAGAGAAGGTGAGAAAGCTCCCATAACTTTTAATCTGTTACGCGAAGAAATTGAAGTTAAGAATGTAACATATTTTGGTTTCATTCCTGAGGAGAGTAATAACGCGTACATAAAACTCAGCGGATTTTCACGCTCGGCCGGTGAAGAAATAAAAGATGCTATTCTCGGACTTCGTCAAACAAAAGAGATTAAAACTATAGTTCTTGACCTACGCGGTAATCCGGGGGGGCTGCTTGATGCAGCTATTGATGTCTGTGAAAAGTTTTTAAGTAAAGAAAATTTAGTTGTATCTGTTGTTGGGAGAGATACAAGCATGATCAGAAAATATTACGCTCAGGAAGAACCTATAACAAAAAATATAAAACTAGCTGTTTTAATCGACAATTATTCTGCATCAGCATCTGAAATTGTTGCCGGGGCTATTCAGGACCATGACCGCGGTGTAATAATCGGCGATAAATCTTTCGGCAAGGGACTGGTTCAGACTATTATTCCGTTACCATATAACTCAACGCTTAAAATCACAACTGCAAAGTACTATACACCTAGCGGACGATGCATACAAAAAATCGATTACAGCGAAGACAATGATGTTTTTTCTGAATCTCAGAAAAAAGAGGAGAACGAATTTCTGACCGATACCAAGCGCGTAGTTTTTGCCAGAGGAGGAATTGTGCCGGACTCAGTTGTTACCAGCGATTCGGAATCTGACCTCGTTAAACAATTACTGGCTCATGGAATGTTCTTCAAGTACGTCACAAAATTAATGTCGGAAACAAAAGACTCTGCAAACCTTATTACCAACGAGAAAAAAATGTATGAGTCCTTCATTAAATATCTTGAAGAACAGAAATTCGATTTTAATTTTGAGATGGATAAAGTTCTGACAAAATTGAATAGCTTAATCAAAGAACGGAATTACAATTCCTCGATGCCGGAAAAAGTTGATGAGTTGATCCGGGTTTTCAATTCTGAAAAAATGAAAGAGCTGGATTACTATAGAAAAGATTTAGTGAAAGAAATTAAACTGGAAATACTTAACAGGATAACCGGACGCACGGGAAGAATCAGACAGTCGCTGGAAAATGATGAACAATTTGAAACCGCGTTATCAATACTCAATTCTGAAAAAAATTATAAAAAACTGCTGAATCTGGTTGAGTGATATTATTCTTTACATAGGTTATGTTTTTATCGGATTTATCACCGGACTTTTATCAGCACTACTTGGTATTGGCGGGGGAATAGTATTTATTCCAACTCTGCTTTTTACTTTACCACATATAATTCCGGGAAGTGAAATAATTACCTTTATATCCGTAAGTACTTCGCTCTTTGCCGGAAGTTTTGCATCATCCTCATCATGTATCAATCATATCAGGATAAAAAATATAAATAAATCCGGCGCTCTTTATCTGGCGTTTGGCACCTTGGTGACGGCTGCAATAACTCCGCAGATAATAATTAATGTTTCACCCGAATTCGTGAAATATTTCGTGGGAATAATTCTTTCAGTTGTCGCTATTAAAATGTTAATCGAAAAAGAAGGCAAAGCAAAAAATTTACATCTGCCGAAATTTGTATTAATATTTTTTGGAGGAATTGTTGGAACAATTTCCGCAATCGGTGGATTTGGCGGCGGAGTTTTTTTTGTACCTATTCTTCATTATATGTACGGACTGGATGTAATAAAATCCATCGGGACATCCACGTTTCCTGTTGCTGTAACAATGATAGTCTCGGCAATTTCATACGCAATTGCCACACCGTCGGAGAGTTTTCCCTTTCAGCTTGGATACATACATTTATCATCCGGATTAATTCTAGGAATCAGCTCAATCTCTGGGGCGTTTATTGGTATCCGATTGATAAAAAAAGTTAATAGTAAATGGCTTAAAAAACTTTTTGCGCTCCTTGTCTTTGTATTCGTTATTAAATTACTTTCATGATATTTACCGGTAATTATTTCTAAAGTGTTCAAAAAAAATAATGCAATTCTTATATTTACATGCCAAAAATTTAGTGGAACAGATATTATTAAGGAGGAAACTATGAGTTCAGAAGGAACAAGCAAACAATTCGAATTCAAGGCTGAAGTAAAACAATTACTGAATATTTTAGTGCACTCTCTTTATACCAACAGGGAAATATTTCTTCGTGAATTAATTTCCAACGCATCCGATGCACTCGATAAACTTCGTTTTGAATCAAACAAGGGAACCGATTTCGCTGACAAAGATTTGCCTCTTGAAATAACCATAAGTTTTAATAAGGATAAAAAAGAATTAACAGTGAGCGATACGGGAATCGGATTAACAAGAGATGAACTCATTTCTAACATCGGTACTATCGCAAAATCAGGAAGCGCAGATTTTTTAGCACAGCTTTCAAAGGATAAAGATGCTGCAAATAATATCATCGGAAAATTCGGCGTTGGGTTTTATTCAGTCTTTATGGTAGCAAAAGAAGTTACAATTAAAACAAAATCATTCAGGCAGGATGAGCCGGCTATTAAATGGGTTTCTGACGGGCTGGGAAGTTATACAATTGAAGAACTCTCAGAACCAATGAAACGAGGCACCAACATTATTATTTCATTAAATGATGACGCTGAAGAATTTGTTGAAAAGTACCGTCTCGAAAACATAATTAAAAAGCATTCAAATTTTATTACCTTCCCCATAAAAATTGATGGAGAGCAGGTTAATAAAATCACAGCGTTATGGCGCGAACCGAAATCATCCGTAAAAAAAGAACAGTACAAAGAGTTCTATACTTTTCTGACTTATGATAATCAGGAACCGCTGGAGATTATACATACTTCGGTTGACGCGCCTATTCAATTCAACGCTCTGCTTTTTATTCCTGCAAAAACTTTTGACTTGTTTGGTTACAACAGAGAGGATTACGGGCTCGATCTGTATGTCAAACGTGTTATGATTCAGCACAAGAACAAGGACCTTCTACCGGAATATCTTTCTTTTGTAAGAGGATTAGTCGACTCAGAAGATTTACCTCTGAATATCTCAAGAGAGACATTACAGGAAAATATTATTTTCACCAAAATAGCTTCGAATGTTACGAATCAGGTTCTATCGGCTTTACAGAAACTTTCCGAAAATGATGCCGAAAAATATCAGGCATTCTGGAAAGAACATGGAAAAATTTTCAAACTCGGTTATGGTGATTATTCGAATCAGGAAAAATATTCCAAATTGCTCAGGTTCAATTCTTCTTACAGCGATAATCAAAATGATCTGATTTCTCTTGATCAATATATTGAGAAAGCCAAGTCGGATCAGAAAGAAATTTATTTTGCTTTCGGCGCAAGCAGGGAAGCTATTAATATGGATCCGCATCTTGAAATTTATAAAAAGAAGGGGCTTGGCGTACTTTATCTTTATGATCCCATTGATGAATTTGTCATGAGTTCAATAAGAAAATATAAAGACTATGAATTTAAGTCTGTAGATCAGGCTGACCTCGATAAAATTAATAAATTTGAAGATGCCTCTGAGAAAAAAGAATCAGTTGAAGAATTATCGAAAGATGATCAGCTGCATTTCAGCGGACTATTGTCCAAGATAAAAGAAATTCTTGGCGATAAAATAACAGATGTCAAAGTCTCGGAAAGGTTGACAGAAAGTCCGGCATGTCTGATAAACCCCGATGATTCAATGTCTTCAACAATGCAAAAGATTATGCATATCGTGAACAAAGACACGGCTGTTCCCAAACGCGTTATGGAAATTAATAGAAATCATAAACTCTTCAGAAATCTGCTCAGAGTTTACAAATCCGATTCTCTCGATCCTTATATCAGTAAGGTAGTTGAACAGTTGTATGATTCTTCATTATTGCTCGAAGGTTATTTGAACGATCCTCATGCGCTCGTGAAAAATATCAACTCAATGCTTGAAGATTCGAGCGACTGGTACGTTAGCAACAAAAAGTTATAAATTGCATTTGATGAAATAATTGTTTAGATAAAAGCCGTACTGAAAATTTTGTTACGGCTTTTTCCCGAGGTGATAATGAATGATTATTTATTAAATGATCTCACAGTTGTTCCGCTGATGTTTAAAATCGGAATCGCGATTCTCATTGGATTATTCATCGGAGTTGAGAGAGAACGTAAAAAGAAATCCGGTGAAAAATCATTCGCCGGGATTCGTACTTTTCCCCTGATCTCAATATTGGGATTTTTGGCGGCATTAATAGGAACAATTGTAGACCCGGCTGCATTTATCGCAATTACCGTTGTATTCGGGGCTGTTGTTGCGCTTTCTTATTATTTCTCCTCGCGTGATGGTTCATTCGGCGGGACATCCGAAATTACCGTGCTGATAATTTTCACTCTGGGCGCTCTTGTTTATTGGGATTATTTAATACTCTCAGCGAGCATATCGGTTATACTCGCTATCTTTCTTGCTTTTAAAACACAGATGCGCGCCTTTGCAGGAAAAATAGAAGAGGAAGATCTTTACGCAACTATTAAATTCGCGATTATAACTCTCATAGTTCTCCCTTTACTTCCCGATGAAGCATTTGGTCCGTTCGATGCTTTCAATCTGCGGAAAATTTGGTACATGGTAATTCTTATTGCCGGCGTGAGTTTCGTCGGGTATGTACTTTTCAAACTGATAGGAACAAAAAGAGGTATTCAATTACTTTCAATACTCGGAGGTATAGCTTCCAGCACTGCTCTAACTTTATCTTTCACGCAAAGGAGTAAGGAATCGCCGGCATTATCACGCAGTCTTGCAGCAGGTATTGTTCTTGCTTCAACAATAATGTTTCCCAGAATATTGTTCATTATTTATGTGTTGAACCAAAAATTAGGAGGAATGCTTTTGCTTCCTTTCTCAATATTTACAGCAGCCGGTTTAATTACCGGATTATTATTATGGCGCGATATGAAAAAGGAAAATTTTGAGAACATTGAATTGCGAAATCCTTTTAAACTCATGGCCGCCTTAAAGTTCGGAATTCTTTTTGCCTTAATTTTATTCCTGTCAAAAGGAGCTCAGGTTTTATGGGGTGCTCAGGGTCTTTATCTTACAAGTATATTCGGCGGATTTGCTGATGTTGATGCGATTGCTCTTTCAATAGTCGACTTGGTAAATAATAATTTATCGATAAGTGTAGCGGTTGTTTCAATTATACTGAGTACGACAACTAACTCAATTATAAAATTGATAATTGCCTCATTTTTCGGATCAAAAGAATTAAAAAAATATTCTCTGTTAGGATTTTCGGGAATTATTCTGAGCACCTTACTTTACGTAATGATTTATGTAATTACCTGATTCCGGAATCTTTGATTAGTTGATCTGGTGAGGAATAATTTTTAAGATAAAAAAGCCGGGCGCTGTTACGGTTCTTAAGCATCCAGTTTAGAGTAATTTTTGCCCGCTCAAGATCTTTATCTGTAGGTATTCTTTCAAGATTGATTGTACCTGAAAAATAATCATCCAATGCTTCGGTAAAGTAATCGCGCTTATCAAGAAAATAATTCCGAATGAAGACTTTTCCCTCGTTCATTACAATCCAGTCAGGATTTTTACCTTCACCGATTTTTATAAGTACGTTGGATTTGTTAATTGGTTCGGAAAGTATAGAGAGTTTATTGAGTTGATTGAGTATGAGATTTACCGTATCTCTTAGTGCGGCCGCTTCTTCATACTTTTGCCTTTTTGAAAAATCAGCCATTTTATTTAATAATCGATCGATGACAATTTGATTATTACCCGAAAGAAATTCATAAACATTTTTAAGCTCATCAGAATATTCGTCGACTATTTCAGGATTAACACAAGATGCCAGACATCTTTGAATGTCAGAAAGATAACATTTCTTTTTTTTTCTGAATTCTTTTTCGGAACATTCTCTGAGTCTGAACGATTTATCTACAATTTCCATAATTAGTTTTACAGATTCTCTGTTATTATATGGACCGAAGTAATCGTTTCCGTCATAATCAAGTTGAGTAGTAGACTTAAGCATGGGGAAGTCACACCCCGTTTCTATTTTTATAAAGTAATTTTGCGAATACTTTTTCAGCATTGTATTCATTGGAGGTTTATGAATTTTAATTAATTCCGCCTCACCAATTAAAGCCGTTAGTTCTGTGTTCATGGGCTGGAAACTCAGCCTTGATGATTTTGTAACTATCTTTTTCGTTTTTCTCGCAGGCGCGTTCACAAAGTAGTTATTAACTCTTTTTCGTAATGATTTTGCTTTGCCAATGTATTGGATTGATTCGTCCGTGGTTTTAAAAAAATAAATTCCTGGTAAATCAGGAACGTGATAATAATCCTCAGCCATTTTTTTCTTTTTGATGACATGGCGTTTTTCCGATCTTTGATATTCCAGCAAGTCACCGACTGTTTCAATATTGTGTTCTTCGCTCAACTTTTTAATTAATTTTATTAAAAGTTTTGCTGTAACCATCGCATCGCCTAATCCGCGGTGAATATCTTTATGCCTGATCCTGAAAAATCTTGTTAGCGCTTTGAGTGATTTACTTCTTAGATCGGGCAAATATCTTTGAGCAATTTTTAGAGTACATAGTTGAGGATTATCGGGTAGTTCATGCTCGGCAAGAATAAATTCCTGTTTTAAGAATGACATATCGAATTTCAGATTATGTCCCGTTAATATCGCATCTCCAATGAAATTTCTGAACTTTGTTATTTGGTCAGGGAAGAAAGGCGAATCCTGAACATGGTAATCTGTGATTCCCGTTAGCTCACTTATGAAGATTGGTATTTGCTGACCCGGATTTATTAATGTCTGATAAGTATCAACAATTTTTTGATTTTTAACTTTCACGGCGCCGATTTCAATAACACGATTAGAGATCGGCGACAGACCGGTAGTTTCAAAATCAATGATGCAAAACTCTGCACTTTCAGCTGATTGGGATATTAGTTCAATATTTTTCATTCAAGGAATTCAGATTAATCTAAAGAAATTTATGGAAATTATGTCGGATTTTCTCCGGTTTATTCTTCCTTGTTTTTTAGGTATATTGCGTCACAAAAATTACAGAAAGTTATGACGATAAATATAATTTTTATAGGTGATATAATCGGGAAACCGGGAATGAGTCTTGTAGAAACCTGGCTCTCCGGGTTGATAAATAAATACAGAGCCGATGTAATAATTGCGAATGGAGAAAATGCTTCTGACGGAAAAGGATGCACTGAAACCGAAGGAAGAATATTATTTAATCTCGGAGTAAAT
>CAZEXO010000112.1:11137-11654 GCA_964516545.1 uncultured Melioribacteraceae bacterium | reverse complement strand
GACTTTCATAATGCATTGGGTTGACTGATGCAGCGTGAGTGTGTACTCCAGCGCAATGAGTGAAGGCATTGCCGCCAACAACAGGATAGTTTTTAGGAATACTAATACCTGAATGTTTGCTAACCAAATCATAAAGCTCAGGTAATTTTGTAAGATTATATTTTTTCTCATTATAATCCGTCGCAAGCAGCGTTAGTATTTGCGCAAGATCAACAATGCCCGCTCTTTCACCGAGTCCCAATACTGAAGCGTCAATAATTTCCGCACCGCCTCTAAAAGCATCAAGAGCATTTGCCAAAGCCAGACCCAGGTCATTATGGCAATGAACGGCTATCATGGGATTATGTCCACGAGAAGCTAATTCATTTTTTAATCTTTTTATATATTCAAACATACTGCGTTCACCACCCGGGACCATATAACCAGTTGTATCAGCAACACTAATAATATCGGCTCCAGCAGCAACAGCGGCTGAAGCAGCGGTAATTACATTCTCAAATTGTGAACGAACAGTATC
>CAZEXO010000112.1:0-11127 GCA_964516545.1 uncultured Melioribacteraceae bacterium | reverse complement strand
CTTCGGGGGTATATCTGATTAATAATCCGGGATCCTGACTTTTTGCATAAGAAATTACTTCGGAAATCTGATCAATCGCCTGGGACAAATCTTTCTTAAAAACACCATTTAATCTTTCATCAGAGACACAATAAAAAATCCCCAAAAATTTCACCCCGCACTCAAGAGCCATTTCAACATCCTGACGGAGTGATCTTGCATGAGCGCCGACAATTGCATTTAATCCTCTGTGAGCGATTGTATTAACTGCGGAATATATTTCAGGCGTTACCATTGGATGACCGGCTTCAATAATATCAATGCCAATCTCGTCCAGTATGCCTGCTATCGCCAATTTGATATGCCGGTCAAAATAAACGCCGGGAGTTTGTTCTCCTTCACGCAAAGTAGAATCGAGAACTTTAATCACTATTCTCCCCAGTCTTCTTCTTCTTGAGGAGCTTCATCTAAAACATAAGGATCAACCTGCGCAACTTCCAGTTCAGTTCCGCATTCCGGACACTCAATCAATTCGCCTTCAACAGTTCCATCCGGTAAATCAATATCAGCGTCACAAACAGGGCAAAGTGCCATTTTGAACCTCCGAAAAATTGTTATGATTTTGTAACAATTGAAAAAATAAATTGCGGCAAAGATAGATAATTTATTTCTGTTACACAAATTTATTTTTTTTTCTATCATTATCACTAACTGAATGGGCAACCTTTTTAATTTTTCTTAGTCTAAAACAACAATCTTTCTTTTAGAAATCACTTGGGAGACTAAAATGAAAAAAGTGTATCTGTTATTGAGTATGTTCTTTTTGTTATTATTTTTTATCACAACTCCGGCGCAGACTAAGGAAATAGATAAAACATTTCCTCTTCAAAAAAACGGAGTTGTTGAAATCGATAATTACAAAGGAAGTATTACAGTACAAACATGGGATAAGTCTGAAGTAAAAGTACATGTAAAAATTGAACCGGATGGCTGGGGCAGAGATGAAGAGAAAAAGGTTGAAGCTACAGAAATAATCTTCAGTGAATCCAATGACAAAGTCAGTATGAAAACAGAATATCAGAAAAAATTCTTCAATTTCTGGGGAAACAACGGAAGTAATCCCTTTGCTCATTATACTATCAGTATGCCAGCAACAGCCAGACTTGAAATTGATGATTATAAATCCGATATCGAAGTTAAAGAGTTAAAATCTGATATTGTTATTGAAACTTATAAAGGTAATGTAAACATCACCGGACTTGAAGGTTCTATTGATCTTGAAACTTATAAAGGTGATGTGCAGATTAATTTTAAAGCTCTAACCGATGATTGTAAATTCGATACTTATAAGGGAAAAATCGAATTAACTTTACCTGCTGATTCAAAATTCAGTGTCGATGCCGATCTTGGTAAAAAAGGAGATTTTGATTCTGAGTTTGATGTTAATGAAAACCGGACAAAACGAAACAGAGATGATGATTATGTTAGAGGAGATATTAATGGCGGAGGGTCTTATATTGAATTTTCAACTTATAAAGGCGATCTTAGATTAAGAAAAAAGTAATAACAAAAATTCGACACACAAAGGGTGGCGGTAAATTTTCACGCCACCTTTTAACTTATCCTAATCCTCATACGTAATGGAATTCAAATCATTTATTACTTTCTTAACGACACCGGCAAATTTCTTTTTATTTTCCTCTTTTACCGGATATGTCGGAGGAAACTCCTGAGTAAGATAATTTACCGGTTGCCCGTTTTTCCAGAATCGCAAATCAAGATGCGGACCGCTGGAAAGTCCAGTGCTTCCAACATATCCGATAATCTCTCCCTGGCGAACATGTTTGCCGATTACAATTCCTTTTTCAAATTTGGACAAATGCATATACCCGCTTGAATAAGTACCGTTATGTCGAATCTTTACATAATTACCTTCCTGGTTTTGTCTTCCGACAAAAATCACATCACCGTCGCCAATCGTTCTTACAGGTGTGCCACGTGGCGCGGCAAAATCAACTCCAAGGTGTGGACGCCGATATTTCAAAACCGGATGGAGTCTGTTCGGACTATAATGTGAACTAATTCTAGAAAACTTCAGCGGCGCTTTGAGAAACTGTTTTCGTAAACTTAATCCGCTAGTATCAAAATATTCAATAACGCCATCCTGTTCAAATCTAACCGCGTTATATGTTTTTCCTCTATGGATAAACTCAGCAACGGAGATTTCATTAAATCCGATAAATTTATCTTCGACAGATGATTCCTTAAAAATCACTTTGAATTTATCCTCTTTCTGAATTCCGTAAAAATTTATCTGCCAGGCAAATATCTCTGATAATTCTATTGCCAAAGAAGGATTAACATCTAAGTTATGCATGGTTTGCCAAAGAGAATTATTTATAATTCCGGAAATTTTTCGTTCTATTATTTTTACAGGTTTTTTCCCGGTTCTTACAGAAACACTATCATTAAAATCATAAATGACAAAATTCACTTTATCAATCTCGTACACAAAATTCTTAAGTTGACGCAGCGAATCATCAGTGAAATAAAAAGCAAAAATATGCCCGGGTTTAATATCCCTGACATAAAAAGTATCACGGCTAACTCTGGCAAGGTTAATTGCTGTCTGGTAATTAATACCGTATGATTCGAAGATTTCTCCAAGCGTTTCATTTTTTTGGACAATACCGGTATTCTCCAGTAAAGTGTCTACGTTTATACCGTATTTATTGAGTACTATCTGTTTTTCAGGTTCTGATTTTTCGCCACACGAAAAAAAAATGAAACTAAACAGCAAAAACAAAAACAGTCTTAATTTATTCATAAAAAATATCCTTATTTCTTTTTCGGGTGGAATATACCTTCATTGTTAAACTGAATATTTGTTTCCGGAAAATCATGTTGAGTTAATTGCATGATCAGTTTGAAGGCTGATTTGTGTTTATCGATCATGGTTCCTAAACCACGATGTTGTTTTGCGGAAATGATCTCACCTTCGCGGATTGTACCATCCGAATTGAGGAGTACTTTCAGAATAGGAGCTAAGCCATTTTCACCCTGAATATTGAAACCTGAATACGTGCAAAAGTTACCCAGGCTATATGCAATTAGTCTGTCCTTATAAATTTCAATCGCCCTCGGAACGTGCGGTCCATGCCCTATAACCAAATCAGCTCCGGCGTCGATTACCGAACGCGAAAAATTAATCACATTGCCTCTTTGTTCACCATAGTCTGTTTCGATCGTGTCAGAAACGTGCAAAGCTTTTTTCCCTTCGGCTCCGCCATGAAATGAAACTATTACAATGTCATTGTCATTCTTAAGTTTTTTCACTTCTTCAATGGCGAACGGTATATCAAGAATAGAATACATACCAGAACTTGTGCTGAATGCAATGAATCCGCACCTGAGACTATCAACGACCTGAGAGCATGTTTGCCCTGAAACACCGGAATATTTAATTCCGGCTTCTGAAAGAGTATTCATCGTGCTTCTCAGTCCGTCGCTACCAAAATCATTTGCATGATTGTTTGCAACACTAATAAAATCAAATCCCGCATTAACAAGATTTTTTACATATCTGGTGGGAGTTCTGAATAAGTAACAGTTTGTTGAATCTTTACATTTTTTATGTGGCTGTCCACCATCAAGCAAGACCCCTTCGTAATTACCAATAGTTAAATCTGTAGATGATAAAATTTGTTTTACATCATTAAGTAAAAACTCTCCATCACGATTCGGTAAACGATTTGTTGGGTAATCTGTGCCAAACATAATATCGCCGACAGCAGAAATTGAAATAGTTTTAAGTTGCTGAGAGAATGTAAGATTTGCTAAAATAATGAACAGAAGAAAATATATTCTTTTCATGATAGTTTTAGGTTGATGAAGAATTATTTTATCTCTTTGATAAGCCTGTCGATAATTTCAATCGATGAAATCCCATCAGCTTCAGCGCTGAAATTCGGAATAATGCGATGTTTCAGAACCGGATACAGAAAGTATTTGACATCGTCAATATTAGGCGCAAAGCGACCTTCAAACACGGCTTTAGCTTTTGCCGCCATAATTAAAAACTGAGACGCACGAGGACCGGCTCCCCAGCTTATCCATTCATTCACAAACGAGAAATTATTCGTTTCAGCCGGTCTTGTTTTATTTACAAAGTTAACCGCGAATTCAATAACATTATCCGCAACGGGAACTCTTCTGATCAACTTTTGAAATTCGATAATTTTTTCAGCGCTTATTACAGGTTTGATATTCTGTAATTGTTCTGTTGTTGTGGTTTTAATAATTTCTATTTCTTCGTCAAATGACGGATACTTAACAGTAAGATTAAACATGAACCTGTCGAGTTGAGCTTCAGGTAATGGATACGTACCTTCCTGCTCAATAGGATTTTGCGTCGCTAAGACAAAAAAAGGATCATCAAGTTTATGTGTAACGCCGGATGCCGTTATGCGGTGTTCCTGCATTGCTTCAAGTAAAGCCGCCTGAGTTTTTGGAGGAGTTCTGTTAATCTCATCAGCCAGAAGAATATTTGTAAATAGAGGACCCTGAACAAAACGGAAAATTCTTTTTTTAGAAATCGGATCTTCTTCGATAATTTCTGTGCCGGTAATGTCACCAGGCATCAAATCAGGTGTGAATTGGATTCTGCTAAATTTCAATTCCAGCGCGGCCGCCAGGCACTTAACAAGAAGAGTTTTCGCGAGTCCCGGAACTCCGACAAGAAGACAATGTCCGTTCGAAAAAAGTCCGATCAGAAGTTTATCAACAATGTCATCTTGTCCGATAATAATTTTCTTAATTTCACTTTTTATTTTTTTAATATCATTACAGAGTTCATCTACAAGTTGAACATCATTTTTCCCGGTGATTTCGCTCAATGAATTATCCTTATTGTTTTATTTCCCAATAAATGTCTTTTTTTATTTCCTCAACCCAGTCACGGTACATTTTCTGTTTTTTATTGAATTCAGTAATACGTTTAATATCTTCATAATCGGTCTCAATATTTGCTTTATGTTCGCGCACTCTCTTTTTCATTTTCACGATATGAAATCCGTAAGTACCGCCCTGGGAATCCAACCGTTTCGGGAATGAGATATCTCCCTCTTCCAATTTATATACATATTCTTTCATTTTATCTTCGATCTGAGATATTTCGAATGTACCGAGGTCGCCTCCCAATTTCGCACTTGTTTTATCATCGCTGTATTTCTGAGCATAATAATCCATTGTGTTTGTCCCATTAAGAACGCTATCCCTCAGTTCGATAAGCAGTTCAATTGCTTTCTGATCTGATTCATCATCACTTTTTATTTTAATAAGAATATGTCTTGTATGAATTGATTCACCTCTTCTATCGAGCAATTCAATAATGTGATAACCGACCGGAGACTCCACAATTCCTGACAGCTCTCCTACACGAAGCGCATAAGCCGCTGCTTCAAACTCAGGAAAAAATACTCCTCTTTTCACATATCCAAGATCACCCCCTTTAGAAGCGCTCCCGGGATCTTCAGAAAAAACTTTTGCCAGTTCAGAAAAATCGGCGCCGGCTTTTATACTATCGAGAATCATTTTAGCTTTTTCATAATAGATTTTTTTTACCCGCTCTCCTCCTTTAGGATTTATGAAAATATGCTGCAGGGTAAATCTCTCAGGAATAACTCCCAATGAATCTTTATGAGATTCGTAAAATTCATTCACTTCACGTCTTGACACTTCCACACTTCCGAATTTTTGCTGTTGTAATGATTGAGCCATCAGGTTCTTTCTTACATCATCGCGAAGTTCTCTTTTTATCTGGTCAATTCTCATACCATAGGCTCTCTCAACATTCTCCTGAGAACCGTATTGCCGAATAAAATAATTCAGTTGGTTTTCAAGTTGTCCTTCCACCTGTTCGTCTGAAACAATAACAGAGTCTAATTCCGCCTGGGCATACATAAGTCGTTCTTCAATCATCTGTGTAAGAATTTGCTCTCTGATTTGCGGATCGGAAGGATCGACATTCTGTCTTGCAGCAGTCCAGCTTACCTGATAGTCTAATTCCGATTTCAAAATTATTTCATTATCAACAACAGCAACAATTTCATCAATTACTTTCTGTTGAGAAAAGATGGGTGTTAAAGCGAATAAACAAATCACAAATATTCTTTTCATTCATAATCCTTATTAATTTCAACATTGTATTTCGAATAAAGCTCCTGGAGGAACTCATTATATTTTTGTCTCTGCTTAATAACAGTATAACGCATTTCAACTACCTTTTTTATAACTTCGAATTCAGGAATTCGTCCTTTTTCTATTTTATCAATAAGCTGAACGATTATGTAATTATCAGAGTCAGTAAACAGAATAATACTCACTTCTCCCGGCAATAATTTATCCAGACTTCTGAGAAGCTGAATCGGTGTAATGTCAGACCTGTTAGAAATTTTTCCTTTTTCAAACTCGAGTAAATTCGATTCCCCGAAATCGTTTAAAGCAGGGTCATTCCAACCGTTATCCATTAATTGTTTTCTGAAATTGATGGCGGCGTTTTCATCATTAAATACAGCTAGATTATAAGTGAAGAGATCATCGCTTAACTTAAAATCATCTTTGTGCTCTTCATAAAAATTTCTCAGATTGTTTTCATTTATTACCGGAATATTTTCGCTGTAAAATTCATCCAGCAACAAAGCTGCCGCGATCTGTTGAGCGTTTAATTCATTCAGCAGTTTATACTGATCTGTTTCAAGAATTCCTGATTCGGATGCTTCCTGATACAAAACTTGCTTTTCGATCCACTGTCTTACAATTTCAGATTTATATCTATTAGCAAATTCCTCGGATTCATACATTTCGTTCAATTCATTTCGCGTAAGTACATTATCGCCAACGCGAGCAATGAATTTTTCATCAATTGTTTCTTCTGAGCATGAAACCAATGTAAACATAAAAACCGAATAGAATATTTTTACTCCACGCAAATTCATCAGAATATCTGGTTTAATAATTCGTAATTATACTGCGGATTATATGTCTTCTTCAAATCATCAACATATTTTGCTTCCGCGGCTTTTGTCAATTTTTCCTGATAAGGTCCTGCGATTTCTCCCTGAGCTTCTTCAAACGTTTTTTGACCTGCCGATTTTTTATCCGAAAGCATGAGGAAAAACCAATTCTTTTCATGTTTAAGCACTTTACTGATCTCACCGATTTCTTTCAGCTCATGAGCTTTTTGTGAATAGAAGTCGGATGTAAATTCAACCGATTCAACTGTCTTTGTTTCAATCCCCAGATTTTTATCCGATGAATATTTTTCATATAGCTTTTCAAATTCTTCACCAGACTGAACAGCGTTGTAAACCGATTGAATAAGCGAATCGGAACGGCTGATTAGCGCTTTATAACTCACCCGTGGTTTCCATTGGTAATTTTGTTTATGTTCATCATAATATTTATACATACCGGCTGAGTCCAGTTCAATCCTCGACCATACTTCCTCTTCCTGTAACTTGAAGATCAGTACACCATTTTTATATTCTCTCATAATTTCAATAAATTCAGGATCACTGGAAGCCAACTCGTTAATTTTTGTTTCAATAACCAGTTTGTCGGCGTTATTCATAAATAATCGTTTAACAAAACTACTGTCAATAAGTGCTTTCTGATTATGCTGATCATTTCTATATTTTTCAAATAATTGCTCAACCGTATATTCATTATTCATGAAGTAATACGCGGTTTGATTTTTTATTTTGGTTCTTAATTCACTATCCCAGAAATCCGCGAAGCGTAATGTATCGTTGTTTGACTGAACAATTTTACAGACCTCATTATTCAACTTTAATCCGTATTCATCTTTCAACTTGTCTTTGAATTGTTCAAATCGGTGACTTTTATGATTTTTCTCAAAGAACTTTCTTATTCCCGGTTCAAGTTCTTCAAAAGGAGGATAATTTTCTTCTTCAGTACATCTGGCTATGTGATAACCGAAGTTTGTTTTTATTATATCCGAAACCTCTCCAATCTTCAGGTTAAAAACAACGCTGTCAAATTCAACGACCATACTTCTTCTGCTGAAAAAGCCTAAATCACCGCCTCTTACTTTACTTCCCGGATCTTCAGAATATCTCACAGCAAGTGAATCGAAGGAAACTCCTTCACTTAATTGCTTCTGTATATCTCTGATTGTAGAAAGCGCATTTACGGTATCCGGTTTTCCCTCTTCATCTCTGAAGTCTCTCATTATATGACTGACCCGTATTTTATATCTGACCGGTCTTTTATCAACCACAAGAATTACATGATATCCGGCGGTTGATAAAACAGGTTTTTCATATACAACACCGGGAGTTGCTTTTAATAAAACATCAACAAAATTCGGCATGGGCATCTGCCCCGGTTTAATGAAATAAATTTCTCCGCCATAAGCTTTGGTGGCAAAGTCGCCCGAGTATTTCCCGGCTAACTCAGAAAAATCCTCACCGTTTTGAATTCTGTTTATCAACTCCAATGCAAGTTCGCGAGCTTTGGGCATTGAAATCGAGTCAGGTTTTACAAGAATGTGTTTAAATTTATACTCGAATTTATCGTCTTCATAAAGTTGTTCAATACCTGGTTTTACAACATATTTTTCTTCAATAAATGATTTACCGATCTGATTTTTATAATCATCCAGTTCTGCTTTTATAGATTCATCGGAATCATAACCCCTCACCTCAGCGTCACGAAGTTTCATTCTATAATTTACATAAAGATCAAGGTAGGATTTTAATTGCTGAAGAGAGTCGTCTTTTGCCTCTTCCATACTTCCAACAGATTTTACGTAAGCATTTTTAAATTCATCCAGTCCGATTTGATAATCACCAAATGTGGCAACAACCTCAGAAGTTTTCGGCGAACAAGCAGAAAACAAAAACGCAGCAACACTGAACAGAAAAAACGAATAAATTAAACGCATCAAACAACTCCTCCTGAATTATTATAATTCTCTTTTGATAGTTTAGCCATTGATGTATTGAAAATCAAGAAAAGATATAATTGACATTTTTACCCGCTCTTTTTCCCCTTATTTTTCAGGGTTTTTACTATCGGATATGAATTTCGTTCCCAGAAAATCCCACCAAAATATCCTTGAATAGATTTTTCATTTTCCGCTATCTCAAGTCTCTTTTCCGTGATACATGCGAAATGCTGATCCATCTCGATACCCAGAAATTTTCTACCAAGTTTTTTCGCAACGACCGATGTTGTTCCCGATCCGCAGAAAGGATCGAACACAACCATTTTTTTATTTGAAGAACACAGAATAATTTTTGCCAGCAATTTTTCCGGCTTCTGAGTGGGATGGTCAGTGTTTTCAGGCATTGACCAGAATGGAATTGAAATATCCGTCCAGATATTTGACGGATATGTTAACCTGTAACCATTGGAGTCCTGAATTTTCCAGTCCCGCGGCTCGCCGTTTTCTTCTCTATATGGAGCTATAACTTTTCTTTTTAATTTAACTTCTTCCGGATTGAAAACGTACTTATTCGACATTGTACAATACCAAATATCTTCCGAGTTATTTTTCCAGTTTGTCTTGGATCCTCTTCCCTTTTCCCGTTCCCAGGTAATTCGGTTGCGTACGATAAAATATTTACTGAGTACAGTATAAATTGATACTGAAGAATTCCAGTCACCGCAAAAATAAATGGACGAATGCGGTTTAAGTACGCGAACCAGCAGCGGAATAAAGCTATCGAGCCACTCGGTATATTCAGTTACTGATTTTTTTCCAAACTTTGTTGAGTTGAATTTTTTATAAATATTATAAGGCGGATCAACAAACATCAGGTCGACAAATCTATCAGGAAGAAAATTTATTGCTTCGAAAAAATTCTGATTTATTGTTTTATTTAATAATAATTGAGGGCTGGCTTTCGCTTTGAGTCTGATAAGATTTTCTGAGTAACGAACAATGTCGTTTTTTGTTAATACTATGGTACGGTTTCTGGGAGAGCGTTTTTTATTTTCCATATTTTTTTCAATTGCGAAAATTATTTCACCCTCGTACCGGAATTAACTTTATCACCGACTTCGAGTAACCGACTGTTACCGTTTACATCCTCAACTGCTAAAACCATTCCCTGAGATTCGTTACCAAAAAGTTTTGCTTTCTTAAGATTTGCAACAACGATAACTCGTTTACCGATTAATTCTTCCGGCTTATAACTTTTGGCGATACCTGCAACTATCTGCCTGGTCTCTTTCCCAATGACCACCTGTAATTTTAAAAGTTTATCACTTTTCTTAATATTTTCGGCCGAAATAATTTCAGCAACTTTTAGTTCAACTTTTGTAAAGTCTTCAATTCCTATTTCGGGTAGTTTTTCCTCAGTTTTATCTTCGCCAACAGGCAGCTTGCTGATTTGCGCTTCGATTTCATTGTCTTCAATTTTCACAAACAGAATTTTCGCTTCATTTAATTGATGATCGTCCGCTAAATTATCTTTTGCCGAATCATCCCATACTGATTCAGTTGTATTGAGCATATTGAAAATTTTTCGTGAGGTATCAGGAAGAACCGGTGAAAAAATTTCAGCCAACGTATAAATCGTCTGGAGACAAATATTAATAATCGTCCCGCATCTTTCCTTGTCATTTTTAAGAACAGTCCAGGGTTCGGTATCATTAAAATATTTATTTCCGGCGCGCGCGAGGTTCATCATTTCAAACACGGCGTCTTTCACTTTATATTTTTCCAGCAGCGAACCTATTTTTTCAGGATACGAAAAAATGTTAGCAAGCATTTCCGAATCAATCGGTAAAAGCTCACCTCGTTTAGGTACTTTTCCTCCGAAATGTTTATGAGCGAAAATAAAAGTACGATTTACAAAATTCCCAAATATATCGGCAAGTTCACCGTTGGTTTTCATCTGGAATTCTTTCCAGTAAAAATCCGTGTCTTTGTTCTCGGGTAAATTTGAAGCTAAAGTGTAGCGAAGATTATCAGCCGGGAATAATTCCAGAAATTCATCAACGTCAATTCCCCACCCGCGGGATTTTGAGAATTTTTTCCCCTCAAAATTCAGAAATTCATTAGCGGGTACATTTTGAGGCAAAATATATTTGTCATTATTACCATCATTCCATGCCATT
>CAZEXO010000111.1:0-11663 GCA_964516545.1 uncultured Melioribacteraceae bacterium | reverse complement strand
CTATGAATAACAGATTAGCAATTGCAATTGAGGAAATCAACTCTGAAGAAAGAGTAGCCGAACATTTTGGAAGATGCACAAAATTTAATGTTTGTGAATTAGATGAGCAGAAAAACATAATTAAAACGGAGACTTTTTTTAATCCCCTCGCCGGTGAACATAGCGGAGCGTGTCAGCTTCCCGGTTATGTAAAACAGTTTAAGATAAACACAATAATCGCTGGTGGAATGGGACAAAAAGCTGTTTCTAATTTTTTAGAATTCGGCATTGATGTTATCACTGCGCCTGGATTACTTTACAAAGAAGTTCTTAACAATTTTATTGAAGGCAAGCTTGTTGGTTATGAGGCATGCAGTCACGGTCATTCTCATGATCATAATTGTTAACAGAGGATTATTGTGATTTTGTCAATTGCTTCTGGTAAAGGTGGAACAGGAAAAACAACTGTTGCAGCGTCGTTGGCATTTGTGACAGAAAATTCTGTTTATCTTGATTGCGATGTTGAAGAACCTAACGGACACATTTTTCTGAATCCGAATTATTTGTCGGAAACTCCGTCCCAAAAAAATCTTCCCGTTATCGATACAAGTAAATGTACGATGTGCAATAAATGCGTAGAAGTGTGTGAGTTTAACGCTTTGTTGAATTTTAAAACAGAAATTATGCTGATTCCGGAATTATGTCATAGCTGCGGTGCATGCAGTTATTTCTGCCCTGAAAATATAATAAGTGAGCGGGAGGAAACGGTAGGCTATGTGCGTGAAGGATTTTCATCCATTAAGGATATCCGGTTTATTGATGGTATTTTAAATGTAGGTCAACAGACTCCGGTATCATTAATCAAAGATGTTAAAAAAAGGGTTAAGCGTGATAAGATTAATTTTATCGATGCGCCGCCCGGAACTTCATGCTCAATGGTTGAAGCGATTCGCGAGTCACATTTTTGCATTCTTGTAACGGAACCTACTCCTTTTGGGCTGCATGATTTAAAACTCGCCGTTGATGTTCTCAGAATTCTTGGAATTCCGTTCGGAGTTGTCATAAATAAGTATGATAAACTTTTCAATGAAATGGATAGGTATCTCGAGAAAGGAAAAATATTTCTCATCGGCAAAATACCTTTTCAGAAAGAGATCGCAGGAAATTATTCCAAAGGTAAATTGCCTGTGATGATTTCTGATGAGATGAGAGAATTGTTTCAGGATCTTTCGGAAAGAATTCTGATTCATTCAACAAATGGATTTACAAAGATTTGATAATTATGAAAAACCAGATTAAAACAAAACAAATAGTGGTGTTGAGCGGTAAGGGCGGAACCGGTAAAACTTCGATTACAGCCGCGCTGTCTTTTCTTGCGAAAAATAAAACTGTGGTTGATTGTGATGTTGATGCCGCCAATCTTTATTTATTATTAAATCCGAAAATAAATTCTGAAACAGAATTTTTTGGCGGAAAGAAAGCATTTATTGACGAATCGAAATGCAGCAAGTGCGGACTTTGTGAAGAAGTCTGCCGTTTTGATGCAATTACGGAATTTGTTGTCGATCAGATAAGCTGCGAAGGATGCGGCTTTTGTTACAGAGTCTGTCCTGACAATGCTATTTCTTTTCTCCCAAATAAATCAGGATCCTTTTTTGAAGGCATTCTGTCTGATGAATCAAAATTTATTGATGCAAAACTATTACCTGGTGAAGGTAATTCAGGCAGACTGGTGAGCGAAATAAAAAAAACAGCGACTGATAAATTTACAGATAACACCGAATGGATAATTGTTGACGGTTCGCCCGGGATTGGCTGCCCGGTTAACGCGAGTCTTTCAGGAGCTGATTATGTGGTTCTTGTAACAGAACCGACTTTATCGGGTGTACACGACCTGCGGAGGGTTATGGAATTATTAGAAACGTTCAAAATTCCTTTTGGTGTCATCATTAATAAATATGACATCAATACTGAAATAACAGAAAACATCCTGAGTTTAATACAACAAAAAAAATCTACTTTACTCGGCAAAGTTGCTTTCAATGAAAATTTTATCCATTCACTCAGGCAGGGAAAAACTATTGTTGAATATGAGCCCACAATGAAACAAGAAATGGAGACAATATGGATGGAAATAAAAAAACAAATAAAATCTTTCAATTAACTAAGGGAAAAATATGAAAATAGCAGTTACATCAACAGGAGGTTCGCTGGATTCTTTGGTGAGCGAACGATTCGGGCGGTGCCAGTACTTTCTTATAGTCGATTCAGATAATATGAAGTTCGAGGCAATTTCAAATCTCGGCGAACAAATGCAAAGCGGCGCCGGACCAAAAGCCGTTGAAATGATTTTATCTAAAGGCGCTGAGGTTTTGTTAACCGGACATGTTGGTGATAAAGCTGAAGACGCTCTGAAAAGAACAAATATAAAAATTGTTGACGGGTTTTCCGGGAAAGAAAAAGTAAGAGATGCTGTCGAACGTTATTTATCAAATAATAAGTGAGGTGGTAAATGAAAAATAATTTAATTGATTTGCTGAACAAAAATCTGGCGAGCATTCAGGTTTTTTATGTCAAACTCCATAATTATCACTGGAATGTAAAAGGAGTGCAGTTTAAGAATGTTCATGAGCAGACTGAATCATACTATGATTATTTTGCCGAACAATATGATGCGATCGCTGAAAGAATAATTCAACTTGGAGGAAAACCTCTTACCTCAATGAAAGACTATCTTGAAATCTCTGAAATTAAAGAAGACCCGACAAATGAATTTGAGGGAAAATATGTTCTCGACGCGGTTCTGAAAGATTTCCGTTTGTTAAACGAAAATTTTAAGGAAATCTCCAAAACAGCAGCAGAAAATGATGATACCCCTACGGCGGGTCTGGCGGATAACAACCTTGCCTGGTTGCAAAAACAAATATGGATGATCAGTGTTTGCCTTGCTTAAACCTTTTGGTGATGCCGGTGAAAAATTACAACCGGAAGAAATATGTATTAACTGAATGAAGACTCTTAATATTTTTTAACAAAAGACGAGGATTAAAAAATTGTACGTACCCACAAAAATATTTTATACGAAAGGAGTAGGCAGACATAAAGACTATCTTTCATCATTCGAAGCCGCTTTGAGAAACGCCGGAATTGAAATATGCAATCTTGTTACCGTTAGCAGTATTTGTCCTCCCGGTTGTAAACAAATATCAAAAAAGGAGGGACTCAAATTACTCAATCCCGGTCAGATTACATTTGTTGTAATGGCAAGAAATTCCACAAATGAACCTAACCGATTGATTGCCTCATCAATAGGAGTTGCTCTGCCGGCAGACAAAAAACAATATGGCTATTTGTCGGAACATCATCCTTTTGGAGTGAAAGAAAAAATCGCCGGAGAATATGCTGAAGATTTAGCCGCTCAGATGTTAGCAACTACTTTGGGAATTGACTTTGATCCTGATGTCAATTGGAATGAACGCGAACAGGTATTTAAAATGTCGGGTAAAATTGTCCGCACTTCAAATATTACTCAAACGGCTGAAGGAAACAAAGATGGTTTATGGACAACTGTGATTTCAGCTGCGGTATTATTACCATAAAGAAGAAAGGAAGAGTTTTGGAAAATAAGTTCGTAGAATTGCCTATTGAGGTTGAGAGTTATGACATCGATCTGGCTGGACATGTGAACAATGTTGTTTATGTAAAGTGGCTGGAAAAGTTAAGGAATAAATTGTTCTCAGAGTTGTGTTCATTTAAAGATCTTATTGAAAATAATTTATATGTTGTTGTAGTGTCGACGAATATCAGGTATAAAAAACAAATAAGGATGTTCGATAGACCCGTTGGTATAATGAGATTAGCTGACATAAATCACGGCATTATTCTATTAGAGGCTTTTTTTATGAGCGGTGAAAAAGTTGCTGCAACTGCCGAACAGAAATGTGTTATTTTTAATCTTCGGACATCAACAAAAACAAACATAACAATCTCAGGCGGTAAAATTATTTACAAAACCTTATAATATTTATGTAATTCCATTCCGGGTCAGGCCAATTTCTTAACTAAGAACATGCGATGTTTTGTGTTCTTAAAAGGTAAGCGTGAAAGTTGTCTGTTCGTTCGGGATGGAATTTACACTTATTGAGCCCCTGTGAAGACGCATGATTTGCCGCGACAGACTTAAACCGATCCCCGAACCATTTTCTTTCGTTGTATAAAAAGGAATAAAGATGTTCTCAAGGTCGCTTTTATTTATTCCTTTTCCGTTATCTGTTATTTCAACATTTACATGATTATCGTATTCATATGAATTGATGATGATTTTTTTCCCGCGTTTTCTTTGTAATGCCTGAATTGAATTTTTGAGAAGATTAATCAAAACTTGTTCAATGAGTTTTTCATCGGCATATATTTCAATTGCTTCGTTAGACAAATGAATCATCAGTAGAATGTTAGCTTCATCAATTTCGTTTTTCAATAAGCCGGTTACATTTTTAATTATTGAGTCAACGCGAACTTTACCGATATTCGGTTTAATAGAAGATGAAAGACTTCTGTACTTGTTTACGAATTCAATTAATCCTTTTCCGCGCTCTTCAATGATATTCAGCCCGCGCACGGTTTCAGCAATTATTTCATTTTTATTTTCATGTTCTGAAACTAAATCGCGTGATAAAGATTTTTTAATGGAGCTTGTCATTGTAGTAATCGGTGTAATCGAGTTCATTATTTCATGATTTAATATGCGGATAAGTTTTTGCCATGAATCTAATTCTTTTTCATCAAGCTCGGCTTTTATGTTTTGAAAAGAGACCAGTTTTATCTTTTTATCCAACATCTTGAATTGAGAGCATTTCAGTGATAAGTGAAGAAGTTCGTTGTTTAGAGTGAGCACGAATGTTTTCTGCTGACCGGGCTCAAGTTCATTAATCATTTTATAAAAATCATTCTGGAGCGTATCGAGGGTTTTTATGTTCAGAAGATTCGGAACTTTAAGAAGTTTTTTCCCGGCATTATTAAAAAGTTCAACCTTACCGTTATCATCAAAAGCCATTAATCCTATTCCCACATGCTCAATAACATATTGCAGATAATGATATTGGTTTTCTTTTTCAATTTTTGCATTCTTAATTACTTCACTTATTTCCCTGAAGTACAAACTTAATTCAGCAAAAACATAATCGGTGCCGCGCGCGGGAAGTGAATATGAATCATGACTCTCTTTTATAATCCGCAGGAACATCGTGAGATACTGATGTATTTTATCCATCTGTCTGAAAAGATGATATGCCTGGATAAGTATAATAAAAAACACAAGAATGGAAATAATAATTGATACGCCTGCATAAATCAGATAAGTAAAGAGAAACGAACTCATCAGAAGTAATATAATCCTCCCCAAAAACGAAATCTGAAACTTGCTAAAGTTCATACTTTTCCAGTTTCTTATAAAGCGTTGTGCGTGTTATTCCCAATTCTTTGGCTGTCTGACTCATATTGCCGCGGAATTTTTTGAGCGCTTTTTGGATAGTGATTTTTTCAATGTTGTCCAGATTCAGATTTTCATCGCCGGCTTCGGAAGTCTTTTTTATCTCGAAGAAAAAGTCTTCCGGTTCAAGAGAATTTGAATCGCTCATTATTACAGCTTTCTCAACCGTGTGTTGAAGTTCTCTTACATTTCCAGGCCATGAATATTCCAATAGTTTGTCATTTGCCCGACTTGAAATTCTGATATCTTTTTTGTCGTACTTAGGTGCGTATTTTTTAAGGAAAAATTCCGCGAGTATGAGAACGTCTTCACCCCGTTCTCTAAGCGGAGGCAGTTCAATTTGAATAGTGTTTATCCTGTAAAGCAAATCTTCTCTGAAAAGATGCTGTTCGGTCATCTTTCTGATGTCTTTGTTTGTCGCGCTTATTAATCTTATGTCAACTGGAATCGCTTTGCTGGAACCGATTCTGTAAATTTCACGATTTTGTAAAGCAGCTAATAACTTAGCCTGAAGAGAAACCGATAAATTTCCGATTTCATCAAGAAAAAGAGTACCTCCGGAAGCGGTTTCAAAACGCCCCGCGCGCGCTGTTTTTGCATCAGTGAATGCTCCTTTCTCATGACCGAATAATTCACTTTCAAAGAGCGACTCACTGAGTGAACCGATATCCACATTTATCATCACCTCGTTTTTTCTTTTTGACTTACGGTGAATTTCGCGGGCGATCATTTCCTTTCCGGTTCCGTTTTCACCAAGTAGTAAAACATTCGCGTCCGTTTGGGCTACTTTATCAACTGTAATTAATACTTTCCGCATCGCTTCCGAGTTACCGATTATAGTTACATATTTTTTATCGAGGTCTTCGCTCAGATGGACTTGCTTGGAACGAAGCGATATATTTTCATTTGACGATTTCCTGAGTTTGAGCGCTGCCTTGAGTGTGGTAATTAATTTCTCCGTTTCCCAGGGTTTGATAATAAAATCAGTGGCGCCTTCTTTTATAGCGCGGACTGCCAGCTCAACATCACCGTAAGCTGTGATTAAAATTATCACCGCGTTTGGATCCATCTCTAAAATCATCTTCAGCCAAAATAATCCTTCCTGCCCGTCATTTACTCCTGTTGTAAAATTCATGTCGAGTAAAATTAAGTCAATATCATTGTCGCTGATAACATGAGGTATTTTGTTTGGATCTTTCAGAGTAAATATTTTTTCGAATTCATGTTTTAATGAAAATTCAAGGGAATCGAGAATTCCTTGGTTATCGTCAACGATTAATACTTTACCTGCCGTCATATCAATCTCATATTAAAATTCAATTATGTACTTCAATTTGACGATTTCCTGAAAAAAATGTTCAGAAAATGTACACTCAATAAAGTTAACAACACAAGTTAAAAATAATTGAAAGATTTTGTCGGAAATACTTTATTCAAAATCATCATGATGTTTGAATTCGAGGGGATTCAACATGGGTTCGTAAGAATTTTCAAGTCTTGTTCTGAAAGGTTCGAGAGAGTTTTTGATTGAGAGCGGAAGTTCATTTTCCCAGGGCAAAACTATTAAGCTGGAGGTAAGGTTTTGAAGTTCCAGTTCAATAACATTTCTATAATTCTCCTCGTAAAATCCTGAACTGCTTAACAAATTTGAGAAATATTTTCTGAACAGTTGGTTTGACTTTTTACGGATAAAAATTTCGCGTTCTTCAAGAACTTTTTCGCCATACATAATATCTTTCTGGTCGTGCTGCGTTTCGAACTTTTTATTTTCCGAGAACTGGAAACCGGGTCCATCGGAAGGAGAATTTTTTAAGAATGAGTAATATGACAGGATGTATAAATAATAATATTCGCCGAATCCCATTTTATATTCGCGAAGCCAATAACTGCGTTTATAATAATGATCGAGTAGATGAGGAATTAATCCAATTCCCGATTTCATTATATCAAATACTTCCCAGATGGAGGTATCCTGGCTATCTGCAACTTCAACCTCAATACTATTCGACATTTTCTGAACAGCCTCGATAAATTCCTGCGAATTTAATACAAGGCTGTCTCTTACTTTGAGAAATGTTTCCATCCGGTCAGCGGGGATGAAATCAGTATGATAAGGAATAAAATTATCTGCTTTCCCGAAAGAATTTTCCACTTCGGTAGTTATACGATCAAGTTCTTCAACATTTCTCACTTTGTGACTGATATAAGTATATAAACCAACCGCCGCGAGAATCACTATCAATAAAAAAGCGCCGCAGCCAATGGCGCAGCCTTTAAGTAATTTATCGGAAGTTTGTTTTTCCTTTTTCATAACTGCATTATTGTTTCTGAGCGGTGTATGTTCCTGAGATTATCACTATTCCGCCGGACATAAGATTGATTTCGGGAATAAAAAATGCGCCGTTAAGTATGTTACCCTCAAAGGTACCATTTATGAAATAACTTGAACCGCCCGTTCCGTCTTCTAAAGGAATAAGGAAAGTATTATTAGTTACAGTAACGATTCCCTCACTGTTCTCCTGATGTCTGCTTCCCGAAATAGTGCTGGAGCCGTTAATTTCTTGATATTGCACGCTATAAGAAGTTATCTTTTTTGTGCTGCCGAAACTTTTCACGACAATTGATACAGGCAAATTCTGATTGGTCATTCCCGACCATGTCTCCTCAACCTCAGGAGAAACTCCGTCATCTTTATCACATGAGCAGATAAAAAAAGAAATAAATAGTAACAGTAATATTTTGTTAATCTTCATTATGTGTCCTTTTTTGTTATAAGAAGGAAAATCACTCTCGTTTTTTAGTCAAGAGAATTTTCTGAAACGAAGATACAAAATAAATGGAATAAATTGCAGTCCGGTATTATACTGTTATTCTTAAAGTTGAATTATATGACCTAAACAAATGGTAAGTCACCAGCACTTATCTAAAATATTCGTTCCTTCAGCCGGATAATTCTGAAGTACGATTCATTAATTCTGGATTCGGAAATTCTACCCTGCTGCACGAGAGATAAAATAATACTCAGTGATTTTTCAGCAATAAGTGCGTCGTAAGTAAGATTGTTGGCGAAAATCAGAATATCCAGCCCAGCGTTGATAGCAAGTTCAATGGCTTGTTCCAATCCGTAATGTTCTGTAATGGCGCCCATGTTCATATCGTCGGAAATAATTACTCCTCTGAATCCTATCTGATTTCGCAGAATTCCGGTTATAATATTTGATGAAAGAGTAGCCGGGTAAAACGGGTCAAGGTTTGCGTTGAAAATATGAGCTGTCATGATAACATCATTATAACCGTAGTCCACAAGGCTTTTATAGGGAGTCAGTTCGCTTTGCTGCCAAGTTGATGTTACATCCGTAAACCCAAGATGTGAATCGGAGGCAGCGCTTCCGTGTCCGGGAAAATGTTTGAGCGTTGTAAGAATATTGAAGTTGTGGTGGGCATTAATTGATACACGCGTATGTTTCGAGACAATCACAGGATCGTCTGAAAAACTTCTTCCGATATTACCGATTGCCGGACTCGTTGGATTAATGTTCACATCAACCACAGGAGCAAAGTTCAGATTGAATCCGAGTGAACCCAAAACCCGCGCAGTTCTTGATGCATAAAATTTTGTTGTGTCAATATTATCAAGTGCGCCTAAATATTGCTGGGATACCGTTCGCGGAAATCCGAATTTCTCTTTCAGCCTGTTTACTCTTCCTCCTTCCTGATCGACGGCAACAAATAAAGGAATTTCGGAATAAGATTGCAGAGTTGAAATTAACGATGTAACCTGTTCCGGTGACTGAATATTTCTTACATCAGAACCTAAAGCTACATCCCTGTCATACAGCACTACTCCGCCGATTTTTCCTGTCCGTATATCTAAAACAATTTGGTCTGTTTCTGAAACCGCTAATCCTCTGAAACCGATTAGTAACATTTGTCCGATTCTTTTTTCCAGCGGGGGAAGCTCAATTGGATCTGATTCGACTGAGTCAGAGCATGAGTTCAGAAAAATAATTCCGGATACGAGTAGTAATAATATTTTTTTCATTCAGTAAAAGTCTGTTTGTTTAAACAATGAAGTCAAAGATAAAAAAACTTAGGTAAGCAGAAAAGTTGAAATCTTTTTTTGGTAAACATCTTTTACGGGAAATCCTTGGTAATAGTTTAAGTATTTCAGGAAATGAAGCCCTGACCGGCAATCAGGATAATCAAAAATCTTATTCGAACAGTTCGTCAATAATATTTTTAAACCCGCCTTTTCTACAATAATATTTCCCGGTTTTGGATTTATTCTTTCTATACTTGTCGCCAGAATGATCGGTCTTTGGTTTACCTTTTTGATAACTCTCATCGTTTTCTTCATCAAGGGATTTTTCTCGGGCGATTATTTTATCAAGCTCCCCTTTGTCAAGCCAGATTCCCAAACATTTTGGGCATACATCAATAAGTACATCCAGTTTTAAGAATTCATTCATTGTTGTTTCGCATGTCGGACATTTTTTCATAGTTATCCTTTATTATTCATGTATAAGTTGAAATGTATTTTTTTGAAGCAGCTTTTATCTTTATAAATGATGTCCATCAAACAAAGGATTTACCTCTCAGGTTTCCTTATAACTCTCTCAGACGTATCCTTGATAATTTTGCTTAATCTTTTTGAGTGAATGGGAATTTTCTTATTCCCTGATTTACACTTGTCTTTAAGGTTGTTTACTGACGGTAATAAACTTTCTTTCGGAATACTCGAATAAACCGTTTGGGTTTTTATTGTGTTGGAATTTTTTCTGAGGTTTTATGTGAGGGTTATTTTGCCCGCTGAATATTTTTTATTACAGATTATTGATGTATGTAATCGATTTAGTGATTTATGAATATTACAATTTTTTATCAGGGGAGAATATAACATTCATTTACTTTTTTTGTCAGGAATAAACCAGATATGGTTTTAGGAAAGGATCAGAAATAAAACCGCATGAATTAGCAGAAACGAAGTCGTAATAACATCAACGATCAGCTGATGTTATTTATCTGCGATCTGTTCGATTGCGTAAATATTAATTCGTAAAACCCGGCTCTCCGGTGATTCACAATTCATAATAGATTATTGAAAGCGAATAAATCTGCCTTTTCAACGGTTTCTTTTTTCTATTATTTTCTTCCATTTTCTTTTTTCAACCGAGTGGATATCAGATGATTTATCCTTCGGATGAACATACTCGAAGAAATAATCTTGCTTAATATCCTTAAACAAACCTGTTTTCAGACACCATTTCCCTTCTCTTGCATTTTTCTTCAAAGCGCAGATGGATACATTTGTCAATTTAGCAGCTTCGATCATTGTGTTGGTTGTGGCAATGAGTTTTTTGGGACGCACATAAACGTTAATTTTTTTCCCGAACTCTTTATGTCTTTGCGGACGATAAAATGCCGGAGGATTACCATCCGTGATTCTTAACCAAAAAAATCCTTTACAAATATATAGTCTTTTCACTGCACCGTAAATGTTCGTGGCAGCAACATCCAGTTCTCTTGCCGCAATTATTGCGGTTTTGTATATCTTATACAATTTCCCATCCATTGAATAAGCAGCTACGGGTAAATATCTTTTTTTCATTTCTATTCCTCTTTATTTCTGTATAACAATTTAGTTATAGCCGGGAATCATCTAAATAATAAATACACACTATTTTATCGAAGTAAACTTTTGAGTTAATATTAAAATTTTATTACCAGTAGAGATGATCTGGTTTAGTTTTTTATTGCATCTCTCAGTAATCTGCAATCCGCTATATAACGAATGTTAAATTGAATTTTCCAGACAGCATAAAAAATACTTAGCGGATGTTTTCAGTACAAATGGCAAATTTTATCAACTCTATTTCTTCAGTAAATATAAGCAAGTTTTCTTTGAAAAATAATTCCGGAAACTGGTGAATTATATTTCACCAAAGAAACATTTGAATGAATATCATATTAAAGAGTTTATAGAAACAAAACAACGATAAGAATGAAAAAAAATAACATCTACAGATTTTTACAAGGGAATGGCTGCGCAGAACTTTCCTTAGGATGAGATCACAAAATCATGTCATGTATGGACTTACTCCACACTAAAGTCCCTACTGACTCCCTACTTAAAAAAGGAAAAATCATAGGGTTTATAAACAAAAAAGCCCCAAAACATAATGTTTTGAGGCTTTTT
>CAZEXO010000110.1:0-11720 GCA_964516545.1 uncultured Melioribacteraceae bacterium | reverse complement strand
CCTTACCCGATGCCGAATATACAATAACACCCTCCGACGCTTCTATCGCCTCGGAAGGTAACTTTCAATTTACCATAACCTTCGCTCCGGCAACAATAGGCAGTCATAATGGGAATCTTACTTTCACCAGTCAATTAGGTAATCATTCAAATAGTATAACCGGTTTTGGTGTTCCTTTATTAGGAGCCGGAACAGAAATTAATCCATTCCAAATTTCATCATTAAATGAGCTGGCGTATTTAAGTCAAAATAGTATTTTGTGGAATAAACATTTTATCCAGACTGCCGATATTGATGCATCACCAACTTCCGGATGGAATCCCGGTTTTGCTCCAATCGGAAATGAGACTTTAAGTTTTTCCGGACTTTATAATGGTCAGAATCATACCATAGATAATTTATATATAAATGGAGTCAGTGATAGTCCAGGTGGTACAGGGCTTTTTGGAATCACTAATATGGCAACAATTAAAAATATTGGTGTCAGAAACATAACAATTCAAGGATACTACAATGCTGGCGGATTAGTTGGAAATAACTACTCAACTGTTATAAGTAACGCATATTCATCCGGTGATATAAATGGGCATGAGAATATCGGTGGTTTAGTCGGGAATAATTCAGGAACAATTGAGAAATCTTATTCTTCGGCAAGTCTTATGGGTAATTCAAAAACGGGCGGATTAACCGGATTTAATCAAGGTACAATCCAAAATTCTTATGCACGAGGACAGGTTAACTCTAATCAAAATGGAGGCGGGTTAGCCGGGCATAATGAGGGAACAATAAGCAAGTCGTATTCAACCGGTTCGGTAAGTTGCAGCAACGATGGCGGTGGATTGGTAGGACTAAATTATAGTACGGTTTCAAATTCGTTTTGGGATACACAGACATCTAATAAATCGCAGAGTGATGGCGGTACGGGTAAAACAACCGCCGAAATGAAAAATCAAAATACATTTCTTAATGCCGGATGGGATTGGAGTATCTGGAATATAGGGGATGGAATTAATGACGGTTATCCATATATAAGAATAATCATAGTTAATGACGCCCCGGTATTATCTGCCATCGAAGGCGCCGCTTTAGGTTATCTGGAATCCTCAGGTGAAGTACAAATAACAAACACAATAACTGTTAATGATGCCAATGATGTTAATCTTGAAAGCGCTGTTGTTCAAATAACCGGCAATTATAATAACGGCGAAGATGTGTTGAGCTTTATAAATCAAAACGGAATTTCGGGAAGTTGGAACACATCAACCGGAACAATGACATTAAGCGGCAGCGCAACATTGGAAAATTATCAAACAGCATTAAGAAGTATTACTTATAATAACACAAGCAGCAATCCTAATACATCGTCAAGGACAGTCAGCTTTACTGTAAATGATGGAGATGCAAACAGCAACACATTAACAAGAGAAATAAACATAACGGCAGTCAATAATGCCCCGGTATTATCTGCCATTGAAGGAGCTGCGTTGGCTTATATTGTATCCTCAGGCGAAGTACAAATTACAAACACAATAACTGTTAGTGATGCTGATGACACGAATTTAGAAAGCGCAGTTGTGCAAATTACAGGAAACTATCAAAGCGCTGAAGATGAATTGACTTTTGTAAATCAAAACGGAATAACAGGTAATTGGAACGCAACAACCGGAACAATGACATTAAGCGGCAGCGCAACATTAGTAAATTATCAAACAGCTTTGAGAAGCATAAAGTATAATAATACAATTGCTAACCCGAATACTGCTGTTAGAACAGTAAGTTTTACAGTTAATGACGGAAATGCAAACAGCAATACAGTTACAAGGAATATCACGCTAAACAGAATTAGTAACTCTCCTTATGTAACCGTAAATACAGGTGCAAATGTAATTGAAGGAGGAATGTTTATTTTTAACGATACAATGCTTGAATCAAAGGACGATGACGGACCATCGTATAGTTTGATTTACGAAATAACACAAGCGCCGCAACACGGAACACTTCAGTTGGGACAGACAACATTGAAAAAAGACGATGTCACAAATTCCACATTCACTCAGAATGATATCGCGAACCGAAAAGTAAAATACATTCATAACGGGGGCGAAGCTCCGGCAGATACTTTTAAGTTTGTTGTGAAAGACGGTGATGGTTTTACGAGTGATGAAGGAATATTTGTAATCGCGGTAACAGGAGTGAATGATCCGCCTGTCTTCACGGGAGTTCCTGTAATTGTGATGAACGAAGATGAAGAATGCACGTTATCAAAGAACACACTTTTAGACTATGTATTTGATCCTGATGATGCAGATAGTTTACTTACAATTACGCTTTCTTCACATTGTGAAAACATTAATTTATCCGAATCTGGCAATTCGTTCCACGCTGATTGCACTGAGAACTGGTTTGGAACCGGTGAGCTTACCTTAAGTGTGAGTGATAGGAAAGCAAACATTGATACGATAATAAATATTACAGTTCAGTCGATAAATGATTTACCGGTGTTATCGGGGTTACCTTCAAGTATTGAATTTATCCAGACAAGTTCGGCAACAGTAGACTTAACCGGAACAGCAATTGATGTTGAATCACCGGATTCGTTACTCGTGTTTTCATTCAGCGCAGATCCTGATTCGATAAATGTATCATATAATAATCAGACAGGAATAGCGACAATAACTTCGGCAGGAAATTTTACAGGTAATGCAACTTTGACAGTAACAGTAACCGATGCTGATGGCGGAATCGTTTCGGGAACAACTAATGTAACAGTTACACCGGAAGTAGTCGGAATAGAGCAGCTTAGCGGAATACCCGAACAGTATTCATTATATCAAAATTATCCGAATCCGTTTAACCCAACAACAAAAATAAAATTCGGACTTCCGGAAGCAAGTCAGGTAAGTTTAAAAATTTACGATATGCTCGGAAGGGAAATTGCGATACTTGCTAACTCAATATTGCCAACCGGATATTATGAATATAACTGGAACGCGACAGATAATGCATCTGGAATATACTTTTGTGTATTATCCACAAGCTCGAATAACAGCGCTTCGGCAGGTTACAGAGAAATAAGGAAGATGCTGCTTATCAAATGACACCTGATATAAAGAAGACATCTTTTCTGAAAGATGTCTTCTTTTGTTAACAATTCGTCAAGGAATTTCTAATCAACAATGGAATTTATTACGTAATCCTGAACGATTCCATGAGGTTGTTCCCACGTAATATCACTTTTGAAATTTTCTCCCGTAAAAACTACAACAAGCTGAAGTTCCGGAATAATATAAAGCGCCTGATGTCCGTTGCCTATCGCCATTATGCATTCAACGGTTTTTCCTTTATAATCGAATTTTTTCAACCACCAGAAATAGGCATAGCCGTAAGCGAACCAATCCTGACAACGTGGTTTTATTTTAAACAAAGTTGATTCATTAATCCATTCTTCAGAAAGAATTCTTCGCCCGTACCAAATTCCTTTATTCAAAAAAAGCAGACCAATTTTGAGAAAGTCACGCGACGTCAACCCTATTTCTGTTTTTTTTATGTTTATGCCTAGTGGTGAGAAAAAAAGACTATCCTGAAAACGATTCAGGTTATTTTTTGTAACTATTGAAAGAGAATAATTAACTACCTCAGCTAAAGCGTCATTGTAGAGAAAAGTTTTACCCGGTTCACACTCCATGGGAATATCGAGAAATGTTCTGACAGGATTAAGCGATTTTCTCATAATTAAAGAAATGTCGCTGTGAATATCTCCGAATTTACCGCATGCCATTCCGCTCGACATTGAAAGAAGATGCTTCAATTGAATTTCACGTTTATATTTTGTCTCATTGTTTACAATCGTACAATAAGGTTCGAAAAGCTTAAGCAACTTTGTTGACGGAGAAATTAATTTACGGTCAACCGCCAGTCCGAAAATAACCGAGGAAATACTTTTTCCAGCGGAGTACAAATCATGAGGTTTATCAGCATTCCAACCCGCGAAATATTTTTCGAATACCAGTTTATTATTGCGGGAAATTAAAACCGAATGAATTCCTCTGAATTCACCCGAATAAATTTTTGAGATCAGTTCAATAAACTTTGATGAATCGATTCCTTCATGCACGGTTGATGATATTTCTATCTGGTCATTTAGTGATTCAGGAAAGTAACTTAGCTGGGTAGTTACTGAACAACCGGAAATAATTAAAACAAGCAATAAACAAAAAACAATTTTCATTCTTCCCCCCGAAAGAAATGACAAATAAGTTCCGGCAATAATTTATCTGAAGTTTATTTCACCGGAAAGTCAGAAATTTTTCCTCAAAGAATAAAATCAGAATGCCATTCTTCAAGTTCTTCTGCATGAAATCCATGAACAAGAATGAGATGATTTCCAAGCGGATTTTGAAGCAAATCTTTCAATTTATTTCTGTCATGCAGTCTTACTTCAACCTGAGTGCGGCATAAATTTTCTTCATAACTGTTATTAATGATTTCTCCTTCAGCAAGCCATATAGATTTCAGATCTTTACCGCCTATGCGTAAAATCGTTACCGGGCCCTTTTCTATTTTACCCTGAATGCCGACTCCAATTCCTGATTCAAAATGTGAACGAATATTGTATTCGGAAACAATATTCCGCGGAACCGTGCAATGAGCAAGAATTAGTCTGTTTTCATTTAAGTCAACTCTCGAAGGATTTGCCATCCAGGGATATTTTGCGAACATGAAATAAACCCATAACATCCCGATCGTTGATACTAAATCTCCTTCACACCCGGCAATTATTCCCTCATCAATTAATTTTGAAAGAGCAAAACAACCCGTTGTTTTTTCATTCGTCACGATATCAAAACATCGTAATGAAACCGAGTCAAGATTATTTTCATGCACAAGCGTTTTTATAGCCGAGTAAATTCTTATGGAATCAAGGAGCTCCTTCTTGCCCGGACCAAAAATATTTTTTGCGTTATTTGTGAAAGTTTTATAATCATCATGAATTTTGTTATCGGTAATTTCATGATAGATTTTTTGTAGTTGGGAAACATCATATTTTTTGACTTTAATACCCCACGTGCTAAAAACGGTGGATGATTCGGGAGAACTTGCGATAAGCCAATCCGAAGGTTGACCAATTAATCCGATGTTTGTTTCGGAGAATTTTTTATAAACGTTCAGGTTTCTTGATGCTAATGTGAGCTGTTGTTTGTCGTTTTCTTGATTACCTGACAAGTACACGATTCTGCCTTTTGTTTTTTCCTGTTTGACGCGCGCAAGTATCTCAAGTGCGGCGGGAAGTGAATTATTTCCGGGATGGGAGATGAGAAAAACGGGTTCCCCGGAAAATTTATTCCTCCGTTCCCGATAAATTTCCAGAAAATTATTTTCGGTGCCGCCGGTGATGATAAAATATAATAATTGCCGCGCCGAGAGTTCTTCTCCTTTGTCAAGAAATTGTCCGCCTGTTGTTTCAAAAGTGCTGCTGTATTTTTCCAGAATATTTTTAAACTCTTCCTTTTCCAAAAAATCGGAATGCAAACAAATATAACTAAACTGAGTTTTCATCCTTTCCCTTTGAAGATAATTATTTGCAAATATTGATTTAGTTTTTCTAAAAAACAATTTCTGGAGAGGCGTTAACGAAAAAAAATACCCCGAAGACTGATATCTCAATTTTCTCAGAAAGTTTTCCTGTTAAAAAGATCACACGATTCTTAACTCCGTTTTAAAACTAATCATTGTTTGGAACTCGATAAATTTACTACATGTTAATGGATTATTAACAGTTTCCGGTTTTTCCCGATTTCGTGATGATAATGAATTGAAATTATTTTCAGGGCTGATAATATTTTTATCATAAAAATGAGAGGCTGAGATGGATGCTTTATATATTCTGATCGGCATGTTATTGTTTCTGATAATCTTTTCCAGAAAAGCTGCAGTACTTTTTAAGGAATTTCTTATTAAGGAAGAATAAATAGATTACAGAAGAAATTCGAAATTGAGCCGTCATGATTAAAAATCGTGACGGCTTTTTATTTCTCCTAAAAAATGATTTACATTTTTCGTTTTATGCTTTAAATTTCTTTTTAAGAGAGATAAAAAATTGATAAAATTATGTTCAGCAAATTCATAACCACAATTCTTTTTGTAATTTCTTTCATTGATATTCATTGTCAATCCGGCGTTTCAAAGGAATGTTTCATGATTATGGTCGGCAAAGAAGCTTCAGATAACGGCTCGGTGCTTATTGCCCATAACAATGACTTAACCGGAATGGAATCATCACTGATTGAAATTATTGATACCACGGTAACAAATGATTCAATTCGTTTTCCCTCCGGTCTTACACTTCCGGCTTATAAAAAAAGTATTCCCGTATTGATGATAAGAATAGCCGAAGGATTCGCGGAGGGAGATGCAGTTGCGATTAATGAAAATATGGTCTCAATTGGCGGTGGAGTGGGGCTTGAATCTGACATGAGAAATTTAACATCAACTCAGGATACTTCGCTTTTGGGTGGAGTAACAGGCGGAATCCGGTATCAAGTTTTAAGAAATTCAAAGACAGCTAAAGAATGCGTGCAAATGCTTGGTTCAGTCTTTTCAAATTACGGAGCGGCATATCATAGCGGAATAGCAATTGCAGATACTTCTGAAATCTGGTACATGGAAACGGGAGAAGGTAAAACCTGGGCGGCGGTAAGAGTTCCTGACTGGGCGTGTATGGTGGTAGCTAATAGTTATCGAATTGGACAAATTAGTTTTGACGACAAAAACAATTTCTTAACCTCACCTGGGTTGCTGGAATTTTGTAAAAAAAATTTATTGTGTGATTCTTCGGCAACAAGTATAAATTTTTCAAAATTATTCGGCGGCGCTAAAGAGAATAAATCTTATGACAATCGAAGAGTCTGGCGAGGTATGTCACTGCTGAATGATGAACTGAATATTTCGCCTGATGACAACTCCTTTTCAGAGTTCATCAAACCAAAAGAAAAAGTATCAGTCAGAAAATTAATCTCAATTCTTCGCGACAGATATGAGGGAACACAATTCTCCTTTGAAAACAATCCGGATGAACGCGCAATCGCCTCAGTCACAACAGTTCATTCAACGGTAGTAGAAATGAATGTTAAGTATCCCAAAGAGACAGGCGCAATTTTATGGAGTGGATTCAGTAATCCAGCGAACAATATTTTTCTTCCCATTTATTATGGTGTGGATGAAATTCCTTTCGAATACGGAATTGAAACAGAAGATTTCGATGCGCGTTCTGCTTTCTGGATTTTTAAAGAGTTCTCGGATAAATTGGAAAATATCGACAATGGATTGAGAAAAAAAATTAATGAAAATCTTAGAACTTTTGAAAACCGCGTAATTAACTCTCAGCCTGAAATTGTAAAGAAATACATCCTATTTAAATCAAAAGATGAATCGACTGCGAAAAGTTTTCTTACTCAATATGTGAAAGCATTGGTTGATAATTGTCTTGGATTGATAAAAACCATATCAACCCAACTGGATAAACTGAAAAATTAGAATGCACCGTCACGTGTTATAAAAGAAAACAAACTGCCTGTGAAGTGAGTTTTTATTTTTTGTTTATGTAAACTTTTGAACGTACAACACTTTGTTTTGCCTGATTGAGATAATCAATTGAACCCAGGAGAATTGTAAGTAGACTTAAAATTATCAGTGGCATTTTGTTTTCCTCTCAAATCCAGTTTTGTAATTCTATTAAGTTCCCCTCAGGATCGCTTGCGTAAACAAAAATTATTGTACCAACGTCTTCAATCTGCTTTGAGGTCACTTTTCCTATTTGCACACCCCCATTCACAATAATTTTTTTCAGCACATCATGAACGTTATCAACACGGAAAGCGATATGCGCAAATCCCAACCTGTTGATTTTCTTTTCTCCGCCCTTAACGGATTTATTGTATTCAAAAATTTCCAATGTTGGTCCTTCTTCCCCATATCCAGGCAGTCTGAGATGAATGCCTTTTATTTCAGCGCCGGGAACTCCGGAACCTTCTTCAATCCATTTACCTTTTAAGTCTCTTATTGGCAGAACCGGTGTACATCCGAAAACGTTTTTGTAAAACTCGGAGAGCAAGCGATAATCATTAGCGACGATATTTGTATGAACGAATTTCATAATGGCAATAATTTTTGTCTGTAATTAGCTTAATTGACTTTTTTGACGTTCTCAGGGGGAATTTGTTCTGAAGAATAAAAGCGGGTGAGATTTTTTACTGATCTCATCCGCTGAAATTTTGATAGTATTTTTTTATTTGCTTAATAGATGTTGCACCCTTGAATAATTGGTTTCATATATCTGAAGATTCGGCGAATTTGTTTTTTTCCCTATTTCTGCAGCCACTTTGTAATTCTCAGAAGCTTGTTCATATTGTTTGCTTTTTTCGAAAGCTTCGCCAAGGCTATCGTAAACATTAGATGATTCGGGATAAAGTTCGACATTCCATTTAAAAGTATTAATTGCTTCTTCAAAATCTTGATTGTTCAAATAACCATAGCCGATTATGTTGATAACTGCCTCTCCGGGAAAAATTTCATAACCAAATGTTCTGCTTAACTTTTGGTATTTCTCTTTTATGGTTTTGCAACCACCGGCTATTTCATCTGTATTAATCTGCCAATCATTAAAAATAAATTCCAATCCCTGATAAAGTGCGCGAAGTCTTATTGAATTATGGTCTTCATTTTCGAGCTGAACATACTTAACAGGTAAATCATTGGGCGTATCATCCAGCAAATTTATTAATTCAGTTATACCTTCAGTATATGCCGGTTCATTACCAAGGGCAATAAAAAGTAATTTATGTTCACCGATATTCCCCATCTTTGATTCAACATCTTTAAGAATAGTATGGTTGTTATATTGTAAATAAGGACTTGCAGCAATATAACCGTCAAACAAATCAGTATGATTAATCAAACAATGTACGGCAAACATCCCGCCCAGAGAATGACCGAAGAGAATTCTGTAAGGTGAAGTGCGATAACTGGATTCAATGAACGGAAACAATTCTTTCTCAATAAAACCGATAAATTTTTCCGCGCCACCTCCTGCGGCTCGTCCTTCTTCCATTGTTGGAGTGAAATCACGGTTTCGATTAATGTTCGGTATTCCAATAACAATCATTTGTGGGAAACGCCCGGTTTGACCCAGAAAATTTATCAGTCCGTTACTGAAATTAAAGTTGCCTTCCCCGTCAAGCACAAGCAGCACGGGATATTTTTCTTTTGATTGTTCGTAATTTGCCGGAAGTCCGACATGTATCACACGGCGTTCGTTGAGAATTTTTGAATCAATTGAAAATGTTTTCCCGGTGACAATATCCTGCGATGCGTTCTGAGCATTTAAGTTCAAGAGGAAAAATATTACTGCGGGTAATATTTGTAAAACACTTTTTATCATTTTATTTTCTCCAGGTTTTTCAAATCGCTGATTAATCTCGCGTCTATCCAGTAAATGTTTGATGTTCCGTTTTGAGGATTCATCATCATAGACATGATTTGTTTGTAATTGAATTTTTCTTTTTGGTTTTTTACGAGAATCATATTGCTTGTAAAAAATAAATATTTTTCATCAGGCGAAACATAAGGGCAGTATTCAAAAAACCCTGTGTTTACTTTTTCTCCCATGTTTATCGGTTTTTGAAATTCACCGGATATGTTTTTAAAACTGATCCACATGTCACCGCTTCCGTATCCGGCACCCCATCCATGTGAATTAAAAATTATGTAACTACCGTCTCTCGCGACAAAAGCATTATACTCATCAGACCTTGTATTTATGTTTTCACCGAGGTTTTGAGGAGGCAAATATTTCCCGTCTCTGAATTCTGAAAGAAAAAGATCTTCACCACCGATGGTTAAATCATTCTTCATACAGAAATAAAGAGTGCCGTCTTTTGTCAGAGAAGGATAAAACTCATTCGCTGAAGTGCTGACAGGATCGCCAATGTTAACCGGTTCGTTCCATTTATCATTTACTTTTTCCGTAATCCAGATATCGTAATCTTTTTCATCTCCGTCGGGAGTGAGGGGACGATTGGAAACGAAATACAATTTTTTTCCATCGAACGAAAAACAGGGTTCGAGCGAATTGAACTCATTGCAAAACTCAGCAACTTCAGGATACGACCATACGTTGTTGTTTCTTTTCATAGTGAGAATGGTCATGCCGGTTACACTTTGTAAAGTGAAAAATATTTCATCGCCGGCGGGTGAAAGAGCAAAATCACGAACATTATAGGGAATTGATACTATTCCCGGGGCGAACAATCGGGCGTTATCTACAGGAAGAGGATCACCAAGGTAATCGCCGGTAATTTTTTTTGAATTGTCCTGAGCGATACAGGAAAGCGAACACAAAAATATTATGACAAAATAGAATTTATACATATACTTCCCCCATGTTGGAATACCTGCAAAAGTAAGTATTTATTCATCTATATTAAAGCTACATAAATGGGTCGGAATTAATATTTACCTTCTAGTAAAATATAAAACCACCTGCATTATCAGACGGGTTTGAGAGAATTTCAGAAGCCGGAAATTTCATGGAGACAGAAATAATTTTTCTTGATAGAAATAATCATACCTGTTAAGTTATGTCAACAATTACAAACCTTTCGGTAAACATTGTCAAAAATTATACTTGGCATTCATGGTTTAGGAAACAAGCCGGAAAAAAAACTCCTGGAAGAATGGTGGAAACTTTCCATAAAAGAAGGACTGAGAAGGAACGGGGTGTTTTTTTTACCGTTTCGGTTTAAGTTAGTTTACTGGGCTGACTTACTTTTCGAAAAGCCATTGTCTGAATCAGGCGCTAACGGATTAATGATAAAGGAGAGATATTTTCCTTCAACAAGAAAATATCATTTGGAAAAACATCCTTTCAGAAAAAAAATTCTCGATATGCTTGAATGGCAGATGGATAAATTATTTTTAAATGATGATCTGTCAATTAATTACGAAAATATCAGCAACAAAATAATCAGGAAATATTTTAGAGAGCTGGAAGTTTATTATTCGGAAAATCTGAAGGATAAAGAAGGAAATGAGACGCCGGCGAAGGAGGTAATTCGTGCAAAACTTGTCGGGAGCCTGAAAAAGTTTCATCGAAAAGACATATTACTTATTGGTCATTCAATGGGCTCGATAATTGCGTACGATGTTCTGACCTTAATTTTACCCGAACAGAAAATTGATACATTTATGACGGTTGGTTCGCCGCTCGGACAGGCAATAATAATTGGTAAAAATGCTGCCGAACAAAAAGTAAAAGGATTTAACAAGAAAAAATTATCAACTCCTCCGGGTGTTGAACACGGCTGGTATAATTTTTCAGATCTTGAAGATATCATTACGGCAAATTATGATCTCGCCGACGATTACGAAAAAAACGAAAATGGTATCGCTCCGCTTGATTTTCTTGTAAGCAACGATTATGAGATAAACAATGAAGAAAATCCTCACAAGATTTACGGTTATTTGCGTGTTCCTGAGCTCGCTGAAAAAATTTATGAATTTCTTTTAAGAGACCGCTCGAAAGTTTACATCTCATTCATCAGAATAGTTAATAAGTTAATGACATATTTTCTGAAAAGATGAACCCGTATTTTTTCCCCTGACGGGATATCTTTTCTCATATTTTACTAAATTGCGCACTGTTTAACAACGGCAAGGCATTAGTC
>CAZEXO010000109.1:8930-11727 GCA_964516545.1 uncultured Melioribacteraceae bacterium | reverse complement strand
TCAAAGTGCAGGGTTATGTCGTCATTCACGCGCCCATGCGCTCAATAGAAAACTCGCGCGATCGGCTGCTGAATATTTCCTACATCACACTCGGCATCATATTCATGCTTTCCACGATGATTTTGATTGTCTTTACAGAAATGGTTTATATTCCTCTGAAGAAAATCACACGCGCTACCGAAGAGTTTGCCGGTGGTAACCTCAAATATGAATTTTCTGTTGATAAAGAAGATGAGATAGGATAACATCATCGCAAGAACCGAACTGCGTGTAGCAATTCCGACTAAAATCATTAATGAGTAAAGAACGGCAAATGTAAATGTGATAGATGCTATCGTTATAAAAAGTTCAGTATCCCAGACACCGAACTTAAGGCCAATTAAAAGCCATAATCCGATAACCAGATATGCTATGTTAAACAAAACCACACATACGCCGCCCCAGAATTTACCCTGAATAATTTGTCCACGCGAAATAGGTTTGGAAAGAATTAAATCTATGTTTCCCTTTTCAAGCATGTTAGGCACAAAACTGGAAGAGGAAAAAATGGAAAGAAATAATCCTCCGCCGAATAAGGGCATGACTATTATTGTCTTAAAGAAAACAGCCAAATGCTGAAGTAAAACGCCTTCAGTTCCTTTACCATCCATCTGAATGTTGGATAAGGTTTCAAGACTGGTTGCAGCAAAAACCGCCATGATTACAAGAAGAACAAGACTTGAAATTCCAAAAAAAGCGATGAAAATTTTCCTTGATAGAGCTTCGCGAATTGTATAATAGGTTATCGTTAATATATTTTTCATTTTTATTTACTCCCGGAATTGTTGATAAGTGAAATGAACATGTCTTCAAGACTATTTTTCTGGGGAGTAATTGATCTTATTTTGTGACCTCCCTGGCGCAATCGGTCAATCAAAATATTCAGATTATCCACGTTACCAACCATTGCGGAATATTCGCAATCTTTACTTACTGAAATATTATACTCCTTGAAATTATTATTGATGTACTGAACATCAAGATTATTCTCAAGTACAATTTTATATGTCTCTTTTGTTGTAGTCAATTCCTCAACGGTTCCCTCGCGGATTAATTCCCCTTTGTTCAGTATGGCCACCCTGTCGCTTATTATTTCAACTTCCGAAAGTAAATGACTATTCAGGAAAATTGTTTTTCCCTGCGATTTAAGATTTGAAAGAATATCCCTGATTTCTTTTCTTCCAACCGGATCGACGCCGTCTGTCGGTTCATCAAGAAATATGATCTTTGGATCATTCAACATAGACTGAGCAAGTCCGAGTCGCTGCATCATACCTTTGGAAAATTTTTTAGTCTTAACTTTTTTCCATTTTTCCATTCCCACCAATTCAAGAAGTTCATCAATCTTCTTCTTCAAATTTTTACTCTCATAACCGCTCAAGGCTGCAAAATATTTCATAACGTCATTCGCGCTGAGATAACCGGGGAATCGATGATTCTCAGGAAGGTAGCCTACGTATTTTTTAATCTTATAATCGGAAATTTCTTTACCGAGCATTTTACATGAACCAGAAGTCACAAAAGTAATCCCCAGCAGGATTTTAACCAGAGTTGTTTTACCTGCACCGTTAGGTCCCAGCAATCCGTAAATTACTCCCGGTTCAACATTGAGGTTAAGGTTTTTCAATGCTGTAACATTGTTCCTTCTAAAACTTCCATGATAAATTTTCGTCAGATCATTAACTTCAATTATTCCCATAATTTTACCTGAACATTTTTCCTTTTTTAAATTGATGAATAGCATAAATATTTACGATAATAGCAATAGATCCTAAAATTGCTATATGCGGGATCAAATCACCTATTGAAGACTGCCTCCACAAAACGTTTTGAAAAGCTTCTACAGCCCAATACACAATTGTAAATTTAGAAATGACCTGCATCCAATCCGGGAAAAGGAATATCGGAAACCAGGCGCCTCCTAATGATGACATAACAAGAATGAGAAATGTAGAGTAACCGCTTGCCTGCCCGATAGACTCTGAATGTACTGTGATGATCATTCCGAATGCAACAGCAGCCGAAGCAGAAATAAACGAAACAATAACAAGATTTCCGAAATTAGAAAGAATATCAACATCAAAGAACAACCAGGCGAAAAAGAATAATACAGCAAGCTGTACAAACCCAAGCAAAACTGAATAAATAAATTTGCCAAAAATTATTGAGTCGCTTTTTATAGGCATGCAGAGAAGTCTTTTTAAAGTGCCATCTGTTTTTTCCTCGAAGAAAGATGTTGCCGCTCCAGTCAGAGAAAATAACAGAAACATCATAGCCCAGCCGCCAACAATTCTTGTAACCTGCGGATTCTCTATTTCTTCCCCCACGAGTTGCTCTTCTTCTATTCTGATCATGTTTTTTATTATATCGCCCTGACCGGTTGAGACATTTTCTTCACCAAAAAGATAGGCGCTGTCGGTCAGGGTAAGATTAAAGTCGAATGAGTCAATATCAACCTGAAAATATTCATCAATTATGCTGCCAAACTCCTGATAAAATTGGTTCCCTCTCAAATCACCGAGCAAGTTTTTTGTCTGCCTCTGCATGAGGATAGGAAATATTTTCGACATCTGAGCCATCATTGATTGTTGAATTGCACCCTGAATCATCGATGATTCTATTTCATTTTTCGGATCGGAATAAATTTTTATTTTCAATCCGTTTGAAGTGTCGGCAAAAAAATCAGGTGGGAATATCAGTGCTGCAGAAACGTTGCCTTTTAATACGCACTCGCGAGCAAGACTGTCATCAAAAACTA
>CAZEXO010000109.1:0-8920 GCA_964516545.1 uncultured Melioribacteraceae bacterium | reverse complement strand
GAAGAGTCAAGTTTTTGTTCGAAGAATTTTGCAAGGAGCGAAGGACTTTCATTCACAAAAATTATTGTCGCCTTGCCACGCGAATTTCCGTGTCCCCCGAAAATATTTCCGAAAAGAAAGATGAGTATTATCGGTACGAGAAATGTTAATAACACCGCTGTCTTATCATGCAAAAAGCGGATGAAATCCTTTTTTATCAACAATAATAAATTTTTCAATCTCTTAAACTCCTGCCCGTTAAAGTTAAGAAGACGTCTTCGAGAGATGCGCCGCTTATCTCGAGTTGTGGTAATTGTATATTTCTATTTTCAAGCTGCACTATTAGTTCGGAATTTAATTCAAATCCATCAGCGAGAATCAATTCATATACCAATTCATGTTCAATAATCGAACCAAATTCTTTGAGCGAGAGTAAAGCTTTTTTCGAATCTATTGATTTACGAATTTTGATGGTTTGTTTTTGGTTCAGTCTCGAAATCAGTTCATGAAGAGTGCCCTCGGCAATTACTTCACCATGATCAAGAATGGCAATTTTCGAACAGAGTCTTTCGGCTTCTTCCATGTAGTGAGTTGTGTAAATTACCGTCGTGCCGGTTGAATTTATTTTTTGCAACATCTGAAAAATTGCATTTCGCGACTGCGGGTCAACTCCAACTGTCGGTTCGTCGCATAGCAATAATTCCGGGTGATGCAGCAGACTAACAGCAAGATTCAATCTTCTTTTCATACCACCGGAATATTTTTTAATCGGTTGTGAGCGTCTGTCGGTTAACTGAACCAGTTCCAACACATCGTCCATTCTCTTTTTAAGTTCGCTGGCCGGGATATGATAAAGACTTCCAAAAATTTTCAGGTTTTGGTCAGCCGATAATTCCGGGTAAAGTGAGATTTCCTGAGGTACATAACCTATTTTATTTCTGATGAATAAATTTTCCGCCGAAATTTTCATATCGCCCAATTTTACAACTCCGTTATCAGCCTGCAAAAATCCAACGATAATATTCATAAGCGTTGTTTTCCCGGCTCCGTTGGGTCCTAAAATTCCGTAGAACTCCCCTTTTTCAATTTTCAGGTTAATATTTTTCAGAGCGGCAATTTTGTCGTAAGTTTTACTAATTCCGTCAATTATCAGCATACTTTTCCAGGATAATTATTTAATGAAAATAATACTTTAGAAAGAATATCGAAAGAAATTAAGTAATTATATTTTATCTTTGCTGTCAGAATATCATTTTAAAAATGACACCTAACCAAATTCTAAAAAAATATTTCGGTTATTCCGAATTTCGTCCCACTCAGGAAGAAATTATTAATTTAATCTTGTCAGGTAAAAATGTACTTGCCGTACTTCCGACAGGAGCCGGCAAATCGTTGTGTTATCAGATACCTGCTTTACTTGGTGAAAAATATTCAATCGTAATTTCACCTTTAATTGCTCTTATGAAGAATCAGGTGGATCAGCTCAACAAAAATGAACACCTGGCATCATTTATAAACAGCTCATTAGACTTTACCGAATCACGAAAAGTTCTGTTTGATATAAATAATTCCGGAATAAAACTTCTTTACGTTTCACCCGAGAGACTACTCAATAATGATTTCATTGAAACAGTAATGGGTTCACAACCTGATTATATATTCATTGATGAGGCGCATTGCATTAGTGAATGGGGACATAACTTCAGACCGAGTTACAGAAAAATAAACGAGTTTATTTCGCAGATAAAACCTAAAAATATTTCTGCATTCACTGCCACAGCAACACCGGAAGTAAGAAAAGATATCCTCGAACAATTATCAATTTCAGAAGCCCGGGTTGTTGTCCGTGGATTTGAAAGAAAAAATTTATCGATAGACGTAATTAAATCACGTGAGAGAAAAGAGAGGATTCTTGACTGCATCAAAAAATACGGAACGCCGGCTATAATCTATACCTCGACAAGAAAAGATGCAGAGCAGGTAGATGATTTTTTGAGATCAAAGAAAATAAAAAGCGCATATTATCATGCCGGGCTGGCAAATGGTGTGAGAACAATTATTCAGGATGATTTTATCGAAGGGAATATTCAGGTTATTGTCGCCACAAATGCATTCGGGATGGGGATAGACAAAAATGATGTGCGATTAATAATTCACTATTCCATCCCAGCTTCATTGGAAAATTATTATCAGGAAATAGGACGCGCGGGAAGAGACGGCAAAGAATCAAAAGCCATTTTATTTTTCGACAGGCGCGACAAAGATTTACAGGAATTTCTGATTAATTCATCATACCCAAGCGTTGAAAATCTCCGGCTAATTTACAATCTGATTTATGATTTCGGGCGGGTCGCGCTGGGACTTTCAAGAAATGACTCGCTCGAACTTGATGAGAATTTTTTCATCCTCCTCAACAAAACAAAATTTTCCGAATCGATTTTAGATTCATCATTAAAGATATTGGAAAATTCTGGGTATATAGAAATACTTTCTTCTTCTGATCAGACTCATAAATTTCGTTTTCTTCTTTCGGCTGATAAATTACAGGCATACATAAAAAAAGTTGCAAACGTTTCTTTGAAAGATACTGTTGTTGCCTTATTGAAACTTTACGGCAGCATGGCGTTTACGCAGTGGACAAGAATTAATTTTATCAAAATGAAAGAATTATTAAGCAGCAATAAAAACAAGATTATTGATGAGTTAATGAATCTATCAAGTATTGGAATTATTGAATATGATATGCCTGCCTCAAATATAAAAATTAAACTTGTATCAACAAGGATTCCGGTAAATAGCCTGAAGTTCGATAATCATTACGAATCATTTAGAATAAATTCGTTAAACAAGCTCGATAAAATGATCGACTTCGTAATGACCGGCGATTGCAGATTTAGAATAATTCTCGATTATTTCGGTGAATCGGTTGATGATTACAGATGCGGTAAATGTGATAATTGTCTCGGACCAACGGAATCAGTAATCCCAATTGAATATCTGGAAGAAATAGTTATGAATACGATCCACGAAGCAAGTAACAGGATCAGTAAAAATGATCTGACAAATATCCTTAGGGGTCATTCACCGTCGGGACGGTTGAAGGGTTATTCTCAATTCGGAGCCTGCACTCATTTCAAAAAGGACGAAATAATTTCCGTGATTGACGAACTAATTGATAAAAAAATGTTAATAGCGATTGATAGATATCTCTCAATTGCTGAAAAGGGATTTGAACTTTTTTCAATTGTAAGTAAATCTGAGGAAAATGAGATTCAGGATAATAATGAAGAGAACATTTCACTTCTGCTTTTTCATGAATTACTAAAGGTACGAAACGATTTATCAAAAAAATTTTTGCAACCCCCTGAAATAATTTGCTGTGATGAATTGCTCAGAAAAATATCAGAAGTTAAACCTCAGACTCAGTCCGGGCTGCAAAATATCGAAGGGATGACTCAACGAACATTCAATAAAATCGGGGATGATATACTTTTTTCGATTAATCTGTTCCTGAAGAGCCACGAAGAAACTAGCAAAGTAAAAGATACTCTGCCTAAGAATTTATTATCCACACAGAAGCTCATTTCAAAGGGTTATGATCTTGATGAAATTTGCTCATTATTAAAACTTTCCGATCATCTTGTAGCAATCCAGATTGAATCATTAATTCATTTTGATTCTTCACTGGATATAACTTCATTGATAACAAAACAAGAACTGGATTTGATTACCAAAAAAATAAATGAAGGATTTAATAATCTGAGAGATTTGAAGGAAGAATTAAAAAACATAAGTTATGCCAAACTCAGAATTGTTTTGGCAAAGCAGAGGGGCTCATAACATTATCTCTTCTTCTCAATGAATCAAGGTAAATAAGAGACTGCTCAAAAAACCAGTCCCATTTCTCTTTATCATCAGAATAAGATTCAAGTGTTTCTAAAAATTTTTTTTCAGTTATTCCGAACTTTGAATAAGTTTCGTTCACTTTAATTTTCAGAGAATCTTTATGGTTCTTATAGAGTTCTTTTGTAATCATAACATGAACATGACTTTCAATCATCACCTGCTCATCAACAATTTCCTTATTCTCACAGGCAATAATGAAAAATAATACCGCTAGTAAACCATAATGAAACCCAGGCTTCATTTACGTTTGCTCGCTTCAAACAAAATTCTTTTTTCTTTTTCCGTAAGGTTCTGGTAGCCGCTCTGACTTATTTTGTCAAGAATTTTATCAATATCTTCCTGAGTGATTTCATCTACTTTAGGCTTCTGATTGATCTCGTAAAAATCTGCATCCTGAACATCACTATTGTAAAATCTTTGAGATTTTCTAAAAGGTGTTTTTTCCTGTTTCTCTTTTATCTTATCTTTGAAATTTCTGAACATCCTGTCAAAGTTCATGTTTCTCTTTTTATCAAAAAGTACAAAAGCAAATCCCGCAAACGCTCCTCCAATGTGAGCTAAGTATGCAATTACTCCCCCGCCGCTTAAACCCATAAATTGGAGAACCATGTATCCGACGATTAGATATTTAGCTTTAACCGGAAGAAGGAAATAAATGTAAATATATCGGTCGGGGAAAAACATTGCGAAAGCAACCAGTACGCCGAAAACTGCTCCTGAAGCGCCGATAGTAGGAGCTGCTGAGCCAAGGAATGGTCCGATTAGAAGTTGAAACAACCCGCCGACAACACCGCATGTTAAGTAAAATATCAAAAACTTTTTTGAGCCCCAGATGTTTTCAATTTCCATCCCGAACATCCAGAGTGCGAAAAGATTATAAAGAATATGAGCGAAATCTCCATGCAGAAATTGATAAGTAAACAATTGCCAAATTTGAAAATTGTAAGGCAGATTAGTTACATTTTCATAACCAATAATCGGATTAAGCGCGAAGTATCTGTTTATCAGATACCAACCGGGATAAGGTCCGAACATAAGACTATCAAGAATTGTCTGGAGAAAAAACACAGCAATATTTATTATCAGTAAATTTTTTATTACCGGTGGAAAAAAACTAAACCCGCCGAATCCCGAAGGTCTGTAATAATCCCGATCACCAAATCCCATTGTTAAACCTATTTCTATTTCAAAAAAACTAAGGCTGTCTCAAAATGCAAGGTTTTCTAAATGCACAAGTTTTTATACAGGCGTACAATTAAAAAAACAAAAAAACTTTTTCTCACTAAATTGTTCGATCGTCTCGAACATATCTTATTGTGTTTTTGAAACAGCCTCATAATAACGATTCATTAGACAATCAATTCAGGATAAAGCTCTTTTTAGGCTTCAGTTAAAGCTTCAACCCCGGGTAATAATTTACCTTCGAGAAATTCAAGTGAAGCTCCGCCGCCGGTTGAAACGTGAGAAACTTTATCATCCAAGCCTGCTTTTTTAATAGCAGCAGCAGAATCACCACCGCCAACTATTGTTATTGCACCATTTGCAGTTGCTTTAGCCAGACTTTCAGCAATGGCGTTTGTTCCGATTGCAAAGTTTTCGAACTCGAAAACTCCCATCGGTCCATTCCAAATAACAGTTTTGCTTTTAAGAATTTCCTCTGCAAAAAGTTCAATTGTTTTCGGACCAATATCCAATCCCATTTTATCAGCAGGTATTTTATCAGATTCAACAACACTTTTCGGAGAATCGTTCGAGAATTCAGCGGCAACTGCTGTATCAATCGGCAGTAAAAATTTAACGTTGGCTTTTTTTGCTTTTTCCAGAGTTTCTTTTGCCAGTTCAATTTTTTCTTCTTCAAGCAAAGATGTTCCGATTTCGCGACCCATGGCTTTAAAGAATGTGTATGCCATTCCCCCGCCTACGATCAAGGTATCAACCTTCGGCAGAAGATTTTCAATAACATCTATTTTACCTGATATTTTTGCGCCGCCTAAAATAGCCGTGAAGGGTCTCTTCGGTTCGGCGATTGCTTTACCTAAATAATCGAGTTCTTTCTGCATTAAATAACCGGACGCGCATATTTTAATAAATTGAGTAACGCCTTCAGTTGAAGAGTGAGCGCGGTGAGCTGAGCCGAATGCATCATTAACGTAAACATCGCCCAATTTAGCCAGTTCCTTTGAAAATGCTTCGTCATTTTTAGTTTCAGCTTCATGAAAGCGAAGATTTTCGAGCAGGAGGACTTCACCATCCTGAAGTTTATCAACTATTTTCTGAACCTGATCACCAATACAATCAGGCGCGAACTTAACATCCATATCGAGTAGTTCGCCTAATCTCACGGCTGCGGGTTTCAAACTCATACTCGGATTCACTTTTCCTTTCGGTCTGCCGAGATGGCTCATTAAAATAGCTTTACCGCCATCCTTAATAATCTTCTTAATAGTTGGTAAAGCTGATGTTATTCTTATATCATCGGTTATTTGTAATTCTTCATTTAAGGGAACATTAAAATCAACTCTTACCAAAACTTTTTTCCCTTTCAGGTCGAGGCTGTCAATTGAAAGCTTGTTCATTCCCAACTCCAATTATATTGTCTGTTGAATTTTTTTAATTATAAAAAAAGACGCAGTTTTAAATTGCTAAAATCTGCGTCTTCAAATCCAAATTTGCTTACGAATTATTTAGCAATTTTCATCAGAAGATCAATTACTCTGCATGAATAACCCCATTCGTTATCATACCATGATACAATTTTGAAGAATCTTTTTTCGCCTTTCAGGTTATTCTGAAGAGTAGCAAGCGAATCATAGATAGATGATCTTTCATCATGGATGAAATCCGTTGAAACTAATTCTTCGTTGCAATATCCTAAAATACCTTTAAGATAAGTTTCGGAAGCTTTTTTCATGAGAGCGTCAATTTCTTCAATCGAAGAATCTTTTTCCGTTCTTACGGTTAAATCAACAACCGATACATTCGGTGTAGGAACGCGGAATGACATTCCGGTTAATTTTCCTTTTGTTACCGGAAGCACTTCACCAACAGCTTTTGCAGCGCCGGTAGAAGAAGGAATAATATTAATTGCTGCTGCTCTTCCGCCTCTCCAGTCTTTTTTTGAAGGACCATCTACGGTTTTCTGAGTGGCAGTGTATGAGTGAATTGTTGTCATTAAACCGGTTTCGATTCCGAGCCCTTCTTTTAATAACACATGAACAACAGGAGCTAAGCAGTTTGTGGTGCATGATGCATTTGATATGATATTGTGTTTTGCTGCATCATACTCATTATCATTCACACCCATAACAATTGTTTTAACTTCACCTTTGCCGGGAGCTGAAATAAGAACTTTTTTTGCGCCTGCATCAAGATGTCCTTTTGCTTTATCTGAGGAAGTGAAAAGTCCGGTTGATTCAATAACATAATCAACTCCCAAAGCTTTCCAGGGTAATTGAGAAGGATCTTTTTGTGCCAAAACACATTTGATCTTACTTCCGTTTACAACCAAAATATCGTCAGCTTCCAGAGATGCATCGCTCTTTTCACTGCTCACAGTACCATTAAACTTACCGTGAACAGAATCATATCTTAATTGATATGCAAAATATTTTGCATCGGTAACAACATCAACAACGGCAACAACGTCAACTTCTTTTCCCAGTAATCCTTTGTCTGCCAGAGCGTTAAATACTAAACGTCCGATTCTTCCGAATCCATTAATACCAACTTTAATTGCCATAACTACTGCCTCCGTTTAAAAATAATGTGGGTAAATTTGAGTGCTAAATATACCTAATTGGAATAGAATTTTCAATTTTGACAGGTATTTAAAACTCATTTCTTTCATTTACGAAATAATAATATACCCGAATGCGATTATAAACTTGCTTTAGGATATTTTTTTTTATAAATAGAGACTCAAACTTACCAGACCAAAAACATTTAGAGGTAGTATGGCAACTTTATCCGATTTTTTATTATATGTTCCGATTTTTGCTGATTTAAGCAGTGACACAGTAGAAAAAATTTCGAAAATCGGGAACAAGAAAAATTACACTAAAGACAGTATCATATTAATGGAAGAAGAAGCGGGTTCCGCGCTTTTTGTGATTATTCAGGGTAAAGTTAAGGTAGCAAGAACTAGCAACGACGGAAGAGAAGTAATTTTATCAATACTTGGCGAATCAGATTTTTTTGGCGAAATGGCAATCCTTGACGGCCTAACACGATCTGCAACTGTTACCGCTCTGGAGGATTCAGAGTTATACATTATTGAAAGAAGCGATTTTCTCAATTTGTTGAAAGAACATCCGGAAGTATCAATTTCTTTGCTTTATGAGCTTACAACGCGACTGAGAGCTGCCGATATGAAAATTAAATCACTCTCACTTAAAGATGCCGAGGGAAAAGTAGCAACTGTTATTCTTCAATTGGCCGATGATGTTGGTAAAATTAAACAGGGCGTTGTTGAAATAGAGAAGTTGCCCTTACAGCAGGATCTGGCAAATATGGCGGGAACCTCGCGCGAAACAATTTCGAGAACTTTACATGCATTCGCTAAGAAAGGTCTTGTGGAACTTGACGGCTCAAAATTACGTATTCTGGATTATGAAAAATTCAAAGAATTCTTTATCTGATCTATGAGATATAAATCCGATCTACATATTCATACTTTTCATTCGGACGGAGTCTATTCGCCTGCTGAGGTTATTGACAGGGCTAAAAATTCAGGAATCGGAGTTATTAGTATAACAGACCATGACAGTGTAAATGCTCTGCCTGAAGCAATTGAATATGGAAAAAAGAAAGGAATTGAGATAATCCCCGGGGTTGAAATCAGCACCGACATAAATAATATTGAGGTTCATCTCCTCGGTTATTTCATAAATTACAATGACGATGAATTTAACAAATACCTGACCTTTTTCAGGGATGAAAGACTTCACAGAGCGAAAAGAATTGTACAAAAATTATGTAATCTGGGATTCACAATAACAATTGAAGATGTTCTTTCGGAAGCAAGATTTTCAGCTAT
>CAZEXO010000108.1:0-11745 GCA_964516545.1 uncultured Melioribacteraceae bacterium | reverse complement strand
TTCCAATCCTATTCATATCCTGAACAGGTCGCTGCATTCGCATTATCATGTAATGATCCTTCGGCAAAATAATTAATCCTGCGGTCGTTTTTTTTATTGGTTCATCAAGACTGAAAGATAACTTGCCCATTAATAAACCGCTCACCATGATGCCATAGTCACTCACCGTCAAGCCGCCAGCCAAATTTATCACATCTCTGAAACTGGTGCCGATCGGGACAAAGAATGAAGATGGATTTTTTACTGCGCCGGTTACCGTAATAAATTTCTTAGAAACAGAAACACCTTTTGAAGCCTGTGAAATATTATATAAAGTCTCGACATTATTCACCACGCATCCGACGTCAAGCGGAATTCCGTAAGGAGGCATCAATCGATTTGTAGCGGCATAAACCAATTCATATTCATCACCGGAAGGATAATAATCACCGAGAAGGGTTAATTGAATTGATGATTCTTTTAATGCATCGGATATTTTTTCAATCGCAGATGTATTCTTACTTTTAATCCCGAAATAACCGCTCCTGGCTTTTGTCGTTTCCATCAGAAGTTTCATGCCATCAACAATTTCTTCAGGGAAGTTGACCATTAATTCATAATCTTTGTGAATTAATGGTTCACATTCGGCTCCGTTTGCCAATACAAATTTTACTTGTGAATTTGCTTTCACGTGAGTGGGAAAACCTGCACCCCCGGCTCCAACAACTCCGGCTGCAAATATTTTATCCGTCAGACTCATCCTTTTCCTTTCTTCGTATTACGACAATAGTTTTATCATCCTGATACTGACTATTCGAAGTGGAAAAATCAAATACATCCTGCAGGATATTCAGCACTATTTCCTTGGGGGTCTTGTCTGCATTCTTTTTAATTGTATCCATCAGGCGTTCTTCAGAAAATAATTCATAATCTGCATTTGCTGCTTCAACAATACCGTCGCTGTAAATTACCAGTAAATCACCATGGTGAAAATTTATACTATCGGTTTCGTATTTTGAATGAGGCGCAGGTCCGAGGAGCGGTCCTGTCGGATTAAGACTTTGCATTTCACCCGTGGCTTTTCTGTAAAATATCGGAGGATTATGTCCGGCATTAGCATAAAGACATAATCCTTTTTTATCGTTAGAAATTTCGCCGTAGAACATTGTAGCAAACTTATCATCGCTGAAAATTTTACTAACGAGCATATTCATTCTGTACATCATGGGTGAAATTTTTATTTCAAAAGCGCTTGCCATTCTAACAGCGCCTGAAATATACATTGCTTCAGCAGCAGCTCCGAAACCTTTTGAGGCAGCGTCTCCGACAACTACGCCAAGTCTGTCTCCGTCTTTCCCAATATAGAGATAATCGAAAAAATCACCGCCGAGTGTTTCAGCCGGTACTGTAGCTCCGAATAAATCATATTTGTGAAATGTTAATTCGTGTTCAGGCAAAATACTTCGCTGAATTTGTTTTGCTTTATCAATATCGGCGATCAGTATTTTTTGAGTTTCAGATAATTCTCTTTCTTTAAGTTTTGAAGTTAATACTGTGGCAATTATATTGAGAATGTAACGCAGGTCTTCATTAATTTCATTGCTATTTACCGCAACGAGATATTGATAATACTTCTTTCCGTCTACCTTTATTTTTTTTCCAACTCCGGATGCAGAATATTTGATTATTCCTTTTTGTATCAACATTTCATCAGTTTCATCAGCAAGAATTGTTCTTTCATCAGCAACCCGCTCAAAAAAAGGATAATTAATCATTTTCTGAACATACCCTTCCTGAATTTTTTCAACGTTGCCGGTCTGAAATATTAATTTGTATCCCATCGCAGTAACATCCAGCTCCCAGAGTCTCCCGCCTGTTACGTTGATTTGTTCATTTTGTACAATTTGTTCGACGAATGTTGTAAGCAGTTGTTTTTCATTGCTAAATTTAGCCGAGGCAACCGATTCAATTGTCCTATAGAATTTTTTCTGGTCCATATAAAATTATCTCAGATGAATAATCAGGAAAACAATTTATTATTATGAAAAACAATTTGCAAGAAACATAAAACATAGTTATATCTTACGAAGACGATTCATAATAAGCTTACTTAATATACATATTCATAACTTTTCGGATAGCCTTCTTGCATACTTCATTGAATTCATCGGAATTAAATGTACGCATTATGCTGTCGTATGTCGGTCGATAAACACCATTATCAGCATACCCCGCGCCTTCGAAAGCTCCGATTACTTTTTCATATTTATTATCTGAAGGTGTTGGAACCGGAGTTCCATCGGTAACAAGACTTTTCCATTTATTTTCGAAATCCACAAGGGTTGTTATGTTTGGCTCCCATGGTTCAATATCTTTCGGGTAATAATCCAGATAAGTCGGATCGTTACCGTATTCATCCGCAAGCCCAACGAGTCCGTGTCCAAATTCATGTATAAATATTTTTTGTGTCAATTTATTATGAGCAGAAGTCAACGAGTAATAATTATAGACAGCGCCGCCTCCGTATTTATCAGTGTTAACAAGGATATAAATTTGATCATAGGGAGCGTTTGCAGCTAAGTCTCTTACTTTATGATAATCCAAAGTCATTAAATATCGTTCGCTCCTGAAAGTCCAGAAATTAGAATTAGCGATAGTATTTTTCCAGATATTTTCGCCAGGCAGATCAGTTCCCGATTCTTCCGAAGGAGATTCAATCCCCCATAAATTTATATTGCTTTTGAATTCATCAAAAGGTGAATAAGAAAAAAGATATTTTTTCATTGAGTCACAGTCAGCCCTGAATAAATCCATTTCATCTTTAGAATAACCTTCAGGAATAAAAACAATATCAAGTTTGTTTGACGGGTCACCCGAATAATGCACTTTAAAATTTTGATACACCGAGCGGCTCTCTTTCTTTATCATGTAATCATTTGGATTGAGAGTATATTCAAATATTTTCTCGAAATTATTTCTCCTGTCTCGTCTCAGCAATTCCACTTTTACATTATTTTTCGGGTATGGAAAAACGAGAGTTCCGTCAAAGGAACGTTTTGTGAATTTTGCTTCTTCGGTAGATTGCCATTCCTGGTATAAATGTCCAAAACCCCTTGAATATATTAGCTGATCGGTAGCTTCATCAAACACTTTAAAGAAATAATTGCCGTAGACAAGATTATCGATTAATTGCGTTTTGGAGCCTCCCCAGTAAGGTTCCTCGATTATTTCTGCCAGAGAAATAATCTCCATGACTCTGTCTCCGGTATGATATAAATCCATTCTTAATGTTTTGTCATGGAAATATTCGTCAAATTGTGGTTGAGCTAAAATTGTTGAGGTAAGAAATAACAATAGTAAGATATTTCTCACATTCCCCCCGAATTAATTTTTAATTTTTCTTGAACCCGGTTTTACCAATTCCAAACCTTGCTTGCAGAGCGGGCATTCTTCAGCAGCATATGAGACAACTTCAAGCTGTAAAGTGCTTTTTATCGGTACTCCGAAATTTACTTTCCCATTGCTTCTATCCACAATTACACCAACACCCACTACATTCGCGCCAGCGTTTTTAGCAATAGTTATGACTTCCTGTACTGACCCGCCCGTAGTGATTACGTCTTCGCAGACAAGGACATTTTCGCCGGGTTTAATTTCAAAACCACGCCTTAATTTCATTTGATTATCTTCGCGCTCCGCCCAAATAAATCTCGCTCCAAGTTGTCTGGCGACTTCCTGACCCACAACAATACCTCCGATAGCGGGTGCGACTACTGTGTCAATATTTTTTTCATGGAATTCATCAGCTATAATTTTACAGATTAGCGAAGTTTGTTTTGTGTACTGTAAAATCTGTGCGCACTGAAAATATTTATTACTGTGACGCCCCGAGGTTAACAAAAAATGTCCTTCCAATAATGCATTTGTGCTTTTGAAAATCTCAAGTATATCCTGATCAGTCATGGTTTAATTTTCTCTATGTTTGTTAATAAAAGGAAATCCATTTCTGTTACACCGCCAGCGCTGTGTGAAGACAAAATTATTTTAACTTTATTCCATGAGTGTAAATAAATATCCGGATGGTGGTCTAATTTTTCAGCTTCGAATCCAATTTTTACTATGAAAGCAACAGCATCAGAAAAACTCTTACAGACAAATTCTTTAAAAACAGAATCGTCTGAAAATTCCCAGTCCGGGTAGTTTTTCAGACGATTTATAATATCTTCATTGGTTAATAACGACATATACTATTTTAACTCAGAATCGCCATCAGAAGGAGAATCGGTTATTTCTGCAGTAGGATCAATTAATGATTCATCTTCCTCACAATTTTTAGACTTTGCTGAAATAAAATAAAGTTCTTCTGTGTTTTTCTTATGCTTAACTATTATTTTTTCCCCTTCCTTAAAATGGTTAAGCAGCAATTCTTCAGCAAGGGGATCTTCAACATATTTTTGAATTGCACGTTTCAGGGGTCTTGCCCCAAACTTCTCATCAAATCCTTTCTCAGCGAGAAACTCCTGAGCCGATTTGTGCAACTCGATAAACATCTTGTGGTCCTGCATGTTTTTAACAAGTTCACGTATTTCAACTGCAATAATTTTCTTGATATCTTCTTTATCGAGATTTCTGAATACAATAGTGTCATCAATTCTGTTGAGGAATTCCGGGTTGAAAAGTCTTTTCATGGCGTCTTCAACTGTATTCTTCAAATACTCATATTTATCTTTTTCCGACGCTCCCCCGAAACCAAACCCTCCGGTTGATTTTATATCTTTTGTCCCGATATTCGACGTCATGATAATAATTGTATTTTTGAAGTCAACTTTCCTTCCGAGACTATCCGTTACTTGTCCATCATCAAGCACCTGAAGAAGAATATTGAATACATCCGAATGAGCTTTTTCAATTTCATCGAAAAGAACAACCGAATATGGTTTCCTTCTTACGCGTTCGGTTAACTGACCGCCTTCTTCGTAACCGACATATCCGGGAGGCGCCCCGACTAAACGCGATACGGCAAATTTTTCCATATACTCGCTCATATCAATGCGAACCAATGCATCTTCAGAATCAAAAAGATATTTGGCAAGAACTTTTGCCATTTCAGTTTTTCCCACACCGGTAGGTCCAAGAAAAACAAAACTACCTATCGGTCTGTTAGGATTTTTTAATCCGGCACGAGCGCGGCGAATTGCCTTAGTTAACTTAGTAATAGCTTCGTCCTGACCGATTATTTTTTCTTTCAGAATATCTTCCATCCTCATCAGCTTTTCCGATTCAGCCTGAACAACTCTGGTAACAGGAATTCCGGTCATCATGGCAACTACAGTAGCTATGTCGTCTTCTCCGACATCGTAAACCTGATCTTTTGTTTTTGCATCCCATTCACGTTTTGCAACTTCCAGATCAGATTGTAATTGTCTTTCTTTATCACGAAGTCTAGCAGCTTCCTCGTAGTCTTGTTGTTTCACAACCAGAATTTTTTCTTTTCTGACCTGTTCAATCTGTTCTTCAAGTTCTAAAATATCCTCGCTTACGGTAAAATTACCCATGTGAACCCGTGAGCCTGCCTCGTCTAGCACGTCAATAGCCTTGTCCGGCAAGTATCTGTCAGTAATATAACGGTTACTCATTCTGACGGCATTTTCAATAGCCTGGTCGGAATATTTCACATGATGATGTTCCTCGTACTTAAACTTGATATGATTGAGAATCTGGATTGTTTCATCAACGCTCGGAGGATCAACCATAACTTTTTGAAAACGTCTATCAAGCGCACCATCGGTTTCAACAAATTTTCGATATTCATCAAGCGTAGTTGCGCCTATGCACTGAATATCGCCACGAGCAAGCGCAGGTTTGAACATATTAGAAGCATCAAGCGAACCGGATGCGCCTCCTGCGCCAACAAGTGTGTGAAGCTCATCTATAAATAGAATTACATCTTCGGCTTTCTCCAGTTCAGTCATTAACGCTTTCATTCTCTCTTCGAATTGACCGCGATACTTTGTTCCGGCAACTAATCCAGCTAGATCAAGAGTGACAACTCTCTTATCCTGCAGGATGCGGGGGACTTTTCTATTGATTATTTTCAGAGCCAACCCTTCTGCAATTGCCGTTTTGCCAACACCGGGTTCACCTATCAAGACAGGATTATTTTTCTTTCTGCGACTTAGCACCTGTGCAACACGTTCAATTTCTTTTTCTCGACCAATTACCGGGTCAAGTTTATCATCAATTGCAAGTTTTGTTAAGTCTCTTCCAAAATTATCAAGAACAGGAGTTTTTGTTTTTTCCTGTTTCTTGGCAGTCGGTTGAGAAAAACCTTCCTGAAATTTTGGCATTCCTTTATCAGGGCTTTTGCTTGACAGAATGTTGTTTAGTTCAGCACGAGCATTATCATACGTTACACTGAATTGATGTAAAATCTGCGTGGCAATATTATCTTCATCTCTGAGTAATGAGAGTAGAATATGTTCAGTGCCAATCACATCCGATTTATAGATTTTTGATTCTATCTGAGTAATCTTCAATACTTTTTCAGCTTGTTTGGTAAGCGGAATATTTCCGATCGTTAAAGTTCCGCCAGAAGTTTTTACCGTATCCTCGATTGCTTTTTTAAGTTTGATAAGATCGACATCGATATTTCTCAGAATCTTTACTGCTATTCCCTGACCTTCCCTAATTATTCCAAGAAGCAAATGTTCAGTTCCGATATAATCATGACCCAGACGTAGTGCTTCTTCTCTGCTTAATCGAATAACTTCCTGCACACGTTCCGAAAAGTTACCTTCCATGACTTTTTCCTTTTAATTGTTTCAGTAATAAACAGCAATAAAATTCAAATTGTTTCACCAGTAATATATGGATTGGTTTTTCGCCAATCAAGCAATGTAAAACAGCATAATTCCTTTAATAATTCCCTTGTCCAATCATTGATAGACAGTTGTAATTGTTTTAAGGAAAATTGTAAAAATACATTGTAATAATCTTCATAAAACTTTAACTTAGAGGGCAAATCAAAGAAAAAATTTTAACCAACTTTTGGGAGAAAATTAAATGATATTAGAGGGTTTATCAGCTTTTGTAATTATCGGTATTATTCTGCTTCTGATTCTTTTAGTCTATTTCGTACCGATAGGACTATTTATAACTGCATATTTTTCCGGAGTAAAACTAAAAATATTCCGTGATTTAGTTGGAATGAGATTAAGAAAAGTCTCGCCTCCGGTAATAGTAAGAAGTATGATTTCGGCAACTAAAGCAGATATTCCGGTTGAATCCGATAAATTAGAAGCCCATTACCTTGCAGGCGGAAATGTAATTAAGGTTGTAAACGCATTAATAAGCGCGAGCAAAGCTAATCTTCCACTTAGTTTTGAAAAAGCTGCGGCTATTGATTTAGCAGGAAGAGATGTATTGGAAGCTGTTAAAATGTCTGTGCTCCCAAAAGTAATTGAAACTCCCCTTGTTTCAGCAGTAGCTAAAGATGGTATTCAACTTCAGGCAATTGCCAGAATAACCGTAAGAACGAATATTGAACGATTGGTCGGCGGCGCAGGCGAAGCTACTATTCTTGCACGTGTTGGTGAAGGTATCGTATCAACAATTGGCTCCAGCAGAAGTCATAAGGATGTTCTTGAGAATCCTGACAGCATATCTAAAGTAGTCCTTTCAAAGGGGTTAGATGCCGGCACTGCATTCGAAATTTTATCAATTGATATTGCAGATGTGAATGTTGGAATAAACATCGGCGCTATTTTACAAACTGACCAGGCTGAAGCTGATCTTAAAGTTGCCCGTGCTAAAGCTGAAGAAAGAAGAGCAGCCGCAGTTGCCGTTGAACAGGAAATGACAGCTGAGGTTCAAAAAATGAAAGCTAAAGTTGTTGAAGCTGAGGCTGAAGTACCTAAAGCTATTGCAGATGCTTTCCGCTCAGGTAATCTTGGAATCATGGACTATTATCATCTCAAAAATATTCAGGCTGATACAGGTATGAGAGAATCAATTTCAGGAAAAGATGAGAATAAAGAAAAAGGCAAAGATGGATAATATAATTGAAATAGTTGTTTTTTTAATTTTTATTTTGATCAGTATCTTAGGCGGTCTAAATAAAGATAAAAAGAAACAAAAAAATAGTAAGCCATTTCCGAAAAGAACGGAAAGAGAAGATTCTCCGACGATTTTCGAACCCAAATCCGATAGAAGCTTTGAAGAGGTTATCCTCGAACCTAATTATGATGAAAATTTACCGGAATCTTACGAATCAACTTCATGGAATCCTGAGGCTGATTATGACAACAAGACACTTGAACTTCAGAATAAAATACAGCCTGCAATTAACACCTCGCTGAATTCCATGATTGCAGAACCGTTTGATAGATCGCAGGGAACCAGGCAGAACGTTCAGTCAACTATCGATTATATTGCGATAAAAATTCCGAAGAGAATAAGTGAAAGAACATTACACTTTAGGAAAATATTTGAAAATCCACAAAATTTATCTGATTATATCATTATTTCAGAAATATTAGGAAAACCAAAGGCTCTCCGCAGATAATGACAAAAAAATATATTCTTAAAAGAATTGAAAAAACGGGCTCGGAAATATCAATCAAAAACGAAGCCCGTTTTTCTATAAATTATGAGAACCAATTGAATCCTGCTCAGTTCGAGGCTGTATCGATGGTTGACGGAGCATACCTCGTAATTGCCGGCGCCGGAACGGGAAAAACACGAACTCTGGTCTATCGCGTTGCAAGGTTAATCGAATCCGGATACGATCCTAAATCAATTCTGCTTCTCACATTTACCCGTAAAGCCGCAAAAGAAATGATGGACAGAGCTACAATCTTACTCGATAATCGATGTTCGAAAATCAATGGAGGAACATTTCATTCCTTCGCCAATATTACACTTCGTAAATATGCAAATGCACTGGGACTCGACGCGGGATTTACTATTCTTGATCAGGGAGACAGCGAAGATATTGTCAATCTTATCCGCAGTCAGTTGGACCTGGCAAAACTCAAAAAAAGATTTCCCAACAAAACCACTATTTATAAAATATTAAGCCTCTCAGTAAATACAGGGCAAAAAGTTGAAGATATTTTGAAAGATGATTATCCGCATTTTCTGGAATATGAAGAACAAATACTTATGATCGGAAAAATGTTCAGGGAATATAAAAGAAAAAATAACCTTCTGGATTATGATGACTTGCTTGTATATCTCAGAAATTTTCTTCTTGAGTTTGGACCGGCTGCTAAATCTTTTTTATCAACAATACAATTTGTCATGGTGGATGAATATCAGGACACCAACAAATTACAAGCTGAAATTGTTCAGGGATTGACTCAACTTAATAATAATATTATGGTGGTTGGTGACGATTCTCAATCCATTTATTCGTTCAGAGGCGCTAACTTCAAGAACATAATGGAATTTCCAAAATTATTTGAAGATGTGAAAATCATTACTTTGGAAGAAAACTACAGAAGCACAACGGAAATATTAGATTTTACTAATCACATACTTGAGTTTGCTGTTGAAAAATATCCGAAACATCTTTACACACGAAAAGGTAGCGGTGAATTACCGGCTATCATCTCCGCCGCCACTGAAAATTTACAGTCGAAGTTTATTGTGGATAAAATCCTCGAACTTCGAGAAGAAGGAATTCCATTAGGTGACATTTCAGTGCTTTTCCGTTCTTCGTATCATTCGTTTGATTTAGAAATTGAATTGAACAAAGCAAAAATTCCTTACATAAAATTCGGTGGAATGAAGTTTATTGAAACTGCACACGTAAAAGATGTTTTAGCATTTCTCAGAATACTTCATAATCCAAAAGACGTTGTCAGTTGGTTCAGAATACTTTTATTACATGAAGGAATCGGTCCCGCGAAAGCAAGAAATATTCTTGAAGAAATTTCTCTTGGAAAAATAAATATTTCGTCAAATCCTGAGTCTGTTGTGGATAAAAAATACAAGGATAATGTTTACCTCCTGTTTCAATTCCTTCACAACTTAAAAATGAAAAAAACTTCACCAACTGAAAAAGCTGAGGAAGTTGTTGAGTTTTATCAACCCATTTTTAAAAAGAAATATGACGATTACAATAAACGTAACAAGGATTTAGAAACCCTCATAAACATTTCAGCTAATTACCGAAGTATGGAAAGTTTTCTTTCAGACATGGCGCTTGAACCGCCTCAGGACAGTGTAGCTGACATAGCTGCAACTGAAAATGAACATGAGTATCTAACTCTCTCGACCATTCATTCAGCAAAAGGTTTAGAGTGGCATTCGGTTTTTATACTCCACGCTGTTGATGGATTTTTCCCTTCTGCAATGTCTATGAATTCCATTGAAGGACTTGAGGAGGAACGACGGCTTATGTATGTAGCTTCAACTCGCGCACAACAAAACTTATTTATCTCCTACCCCATGCAAATATTCGATAGACATAATGGTTATACCTATGCGAAACCTTCCCGATTTATTTCAAATATTAAAGAAGATCTTGCTGAAGAATGGCTGCTCGAAGAGTAAAATTAAATTTATTATTTATTCTTTGTAACAAAAGGATCGGACAACTTCTGAATACCGGGACGGACTTTAAAATCGCTTAGTTTTTCTATCATGATAAAAAATTCTTTCACTTTACGATAATATTCTTCACCAGGATTAAGTACCCAAATTGGTTTGTCAGCTTTTTTTATATCATCAAATTTCTTAATCATTGTTAAATCTCTCTCTCAAGAATAACATATCAAGTTTGTCTTTTTCTCGGTATGTATCCTTCTTCATTTCATACAACGAGCTTATAGATGCGAACGGAATACTAATACTGTCGATATTTTTTCTAACTATTTCGATATCTGAATAAGAAAATTTTGTTCCCAATCCTGAAATTATATCAATATAAAAATTGTCTGGGGTTCCGTATCTTATCACTGGGTAACTTCCAAGCTCTGAAAGGTTGATATCATCAATATCATCATCATTATATATAGATTTTAAAGCTGTTTGTAAGTTTTTGACATTCTTTTCAGTAAACTCAATCATGATATCTAAATCTTCAGTTGCCCGTAAATATCCATGCAATATTATCGCGTAACCTCCAATAATCACATAGTTTACATTATGTTGATTCAATGAGTTGATAATTTTTAAAACCTGATCAAGCAATTTACTTCTCTTATAACTTGTCAGAAAATAATAATAAAATAGTTAATGGGCAAAGAGATTTATTTGTCAACTTTTTGCATTAATATACTTTTGGTACATGGAACTTATGTAGTTTTCTTTTATGAGAAATTCGAAAACTTAATAATTACATCTCATCAAACGCCCGCCTTTCCAGGTCGAATCATTTTGCATGTGTTCACATTGATATACTTTCAACTTGATAAAGTATTTTCTTATATTTACACGTTTTCTTCTCAACCAGGATAAGGTTACATGCACAAAGATAAACTTGCTGAATCAGCGATAGAAGCAAAAAATCTTTCATATTCTCCCTACTCTAATTTCCGTGTCGGAGCTGCATTATTAACAAAAAGCGGAGAAATATTTCAGGGCGCAAACGTTGAAAATGCAGCTTATGGATTAACTATGTGTGCCGAAAGAACTGCTATATATAATGCACTCATACACGGTGAAAAGAATTTCATTTCAATTGCCATCGCGGGTGATGCAAAAGAGTTTACGCCTCCCTGTGGTTCATGTAGACAAGTCATGCTTGAATTATGCGGAAAA
>CAZEXO010000107.1:11412-11804 GCA_964516545.1 uncultured Melioribacteraceae bacterium | reverse complement strand
ACTACTGACATTTCTATTGTGTTTTACATACTGACATTTTTAAAGAGTTATAACATAGAAAATTACCGGCTCTGGAACTATAAAGCGAAAAAGAAATAATCAACTTATTTAAGATTAGATTAATGTTCTAATCGGTTAAGTCGCTAAATTGAGCATCAATGAGCGATGCAAGATCGTCAGGTTTTAGTTTCAGCTGTATTCCTCTCGCGCCGGCGCTAACATGAAATTTATCGAACATCAGCGCCGATTCGTCAATAAACGTCGGAAAGAGTTTTTTCATCCCGATCGGGGAGCATCCGCCCCGGATATATCCTGTTAAGGGAAGCAGCTCTTTGACCTTCACCATCTCCACACTTTTGGAATGAGAAGATGCGGCTGCCTTTTTCAGGTTA
>CAZEXO010000107.1:0-11402 GCA_964516545.1 uncultured Melioribacteraceae bacterium | reverse complement strand
AGCCACCGTGAACATATCCGGTAAGTGGTTGTAGTTCCTTTAATCTGATCAATTCAATTTTTTTATTACCTGAGGCTGCTGCTGCTTTTTTTAGGTTTAATTCATAATTGCCCGGCACACAAAAAACACAGTAAGGAATCTTATCACCCCGGCAAACAAGCGTCTTAAAAACATTTTCAGGTTCGGCATTAATAGATTCAGCTACAGTTATTGCATCCACTTTTTCATCCGCGAAGTCATATTCAATAACTTCATGATCAATTTTATTTGACTCTAAAATTCTCGTCGCGTTTGTTTTACTCATTCAAAATCAGTTTTGTTATTCAGAATACAAATACAAAAAACGGATCAAAGCGCCAGCTGCTAATCGGTTTTCAATAAAATCAGATTCGCTAGAATGTGACCGCTTTCCTCCAGTAAAGGATCATCAACATTCAGATTTTCTGTTTTAACCTCTTCAACTTCACCAAGTTCAAGTCCGTATAATTTTGCTCTTTCATCCTGGCGGAGTTTACGTTTAGATTCACTTTCTTCTCTTTCTTTACGCCGCACATCTTCTCTCAGCGAGAAATATTTTTTGTCGCGAGTTGATCGCGAGTATGCGTAATCTTCCAACAAATATTGGAATTCAGTATTAGTCTGAATTCTCTTTTTATGTTTTTCAAGAATCGCGGGAAGAAATTTTGAGTAATCATCGAATTGTTTGAAATCCGATGTTGCAATTTGATCCCAAGGCAAAGCGCTTGGCTGAGAACTTTCGCCATATTCACTGGGATCATAAGGTGACGGGTATTCAATGTCGGGAACAACACCAACATGCTGAGTACTGCTGCCTGTAACGCGGTAAAATTTTGCGACTGTGATTTTCACTTCGCCAAGTTTATCGCCAGAGACAGGAATAAACCTTTCAAGCGGAAGAAGATTTTGAACAGTTCCTTTCCCGTAAGTTTGTTCGCCGATAATTAATCCGCGACCGTAATCCTGAATTGCACCTCCGAAAATTTCAGAAGCTGAGGCGCTGTACCTGTTAACCATAACGGCGAGCGGTCCGTCGTAGGCTATTTCATCATTTAAATCCTGACCGACTTCAATGCTTCCGTTACTATTTCTAACCTGAACCACCGGTCCGGTTTTAATAAATAAACCCGTCAGATCAATCGCTTCCTGAAGAGAACCACCACCATTATTTCTAAGATCAACAATAATTCCGTCTACTTTTTCTTTTTTCAATTCCTGCAGAAGTTTCTTTACATCTTTTGTGGTACTTTTAAAATCCGGATCACCTTTACGCTGAGCTTCAAAATCTACGTAAAATGAAGGGAGCTCAATTACGCCAAGTTTGAAATTTTTTCCTTGTTCCTGAATATCGATTACTTTTTTCTTAGCCGCCTGTTCTTCCAGTTTTACCTCATCGCGAGTGAGAATAATCTCTTTAGGTTTATCGGCAACATTGGCGTTAGCTTCGAGAATCATTAACCTGACTTCGGAGCCTTTTTCGCCTCGTATAAGCTGAACAACATCATCAAGCCGCCAGCCAACCACATCAATAAGTTCTCCTGTTCGTCCCTGACCAACCGAAACTATTCTGTCTTCATTGTGTAACAATCCGCTTTTGTCTGCCGGTCCGCCGGGAATTATTTTCGCAATTGTGGTATAATCGTTTTTCATTGTTAGTTGAGCGCCGATACCTTCAAGAGAAAGGCTCATACTGATTTTAAAATTGTCGGAAGTGATCGGAGAAAAATATGCTGTGTGAGGATCAATGGACTCGCTGAAAGCGTTCATATATATTTGAAAAACATCTTCATCTTTATACTGAAGAATTATTTTGTGGAAATATTCATATCTCTTCGTAAGAGTTTCGGTTATTCCGTCTTTGTCTTTCTCATTCAGCTTAAGATTGAGCGCGTCATTTTTTAATCTTTTCCGCCAGATTTCGTTAAGCTCTTCAACAGAAACCGCCCAAGTTGTATCTTCCCGGTCGGGAGAAAAATATTCATCAACGGTGAAATCAAATCCTTTTTTTATTCTGGAAATAGCATAGTTCATTCTTTCATTCATTCGTTCTTTGAATACGTTAAATATTTCAAATGGCGGGTCCAGAATTCCTTCATTTAAGTAATCATCGAACATATTTCTGTAAATTTCGAAATCTTTAATATCCTGTTCCAGAAAATATAATTTATTATTGTCGAGAGCTGATATATAATTATCCATAATTACCGACGAAAGTGAATCATTCAGGTCGGATCTTTTATAGTGAGCTCGTAATAATATTCTCGTTACAACCTGATTAACTTTCGACATATTAGGTCCCGGCACAATGACAAGAGATGTATCAATTTTACCGTTTTGCGCGGCTAATTCTCGAGGAGTTTGGGCGTCGCAGCTGAGTGCAATTATTATTATTATCGCCAGAACCAGTAACTTTTTCATAATCAAATAACCTTTTTTTATATTGAATTTGTAATACAAAAGTAACCCGCTATTAGTTTCAAAATTTGTCTTTCATTATTTTAGCACACAAAGATAAACATTTTTACGCACACAATATGGGAGCGGAAATGGATTTGGAAAAAGTTCGGAATTATTGCCTTAGTTTAAAAGGCGCTACCGAGAGTTTTCCATTCGATAATGAAACACTTGTCTTTAAGGTCATAAATAAAATGTTTTGTCTCGCTCCGATGAGCCCACCCTGGCGAATCAATCTAAAATGTGACCCGGAAAAAGCAATTGAACTTCGCGAAGAATACTCTTCCGTAAAACCCGGTTATCACATGAATAAAAAACTCTGGAACACAGTCGAGTTAGACGGTTCAATTAAGGATGAAGTTATTAAGCAGTGGATAAAGGATTCTCATGAACTTGTTGTGGCTTCACTGCCCAAAAAGCTTAGAGAAGAATTCATGAAAATAAAATAATCTATTCTCCTTTTCCGTATAAAAATCTTTTAATTTTTTTTGTCGGAGTTTTCTCAAACGGCTCAAGTTGTTCAACCAGTTTTGTTAATCGCGAAAATGAGGATACTTTTTCATTCACATATTGATGTAACTGTTCCATTAATTCATTTATCTTTTTCCGGGCTTCCGATTCATTTAGTTTTTTAATGCTGAATTTTTCGTCAATCAGATCATAATTAAAATGTACTTTTGCCCATAATTTACCGTTGCTTTCAAAGACCAGTGATTCTTCAACATAATCATAACTGTTTATAATCGATTCAACTTCTTCAGGGTAAATGTTTTTTCCGTTTGATCCAATGATAACATTTTTCGAACGTCCCTTGATATAAAGATAACCTTCTTCATCGAGCATGCCAAGGTCACCCGACCTGAACCAACCATCGCCGGTGAATACTTCCGAAGTCATTTCAGGATCTTTGTAATAACCTTTCATAACATTAGGACCCTTCACTAATATTTCACCTTCACCGGTGGTTGGATCGGGATTATCAATTTTCACCTGAACATCGGGAATAGCTTTTCCTGCTGATGAAAAACGAGTGTGAAAATTATTCGTGCCGGTGACCAAAGGAGAGGTTTCAGTTAAGCCATAACCAACAGCATAAGGAAATCCTGCTTCACGTAGAAAATTTTCTACATCCCCGGGCAAAGCTGCGCCGCCGATACAAAACATTTTCAAATGACCGCCAAAAGTTTCTTTGAGTTTATGACCGGCCTTTTTATGAATTTTTTTTCTGACAGCAGGAATCTTATAAAGATTTCGGATAATAGCGCTTTTTCTTATCTCGGGAAGCACTTTCAGTCTGTATATTTTTTCTATGATCAACGGCACCGAAATCATTACTGTTGGTTTAACAGTCTTAAGCGCCGGAAGAAGTACGCCGGCCGTGGGCGGTTTATCAACATAATATACAGTTGCACCTTTTTTCAAGGGCGTTAACAATCCAAGAGTTGATTCCATAGTATGAAATAACGGAAGAATCGAGAGCATCCTGTCGCCTGTATTAAGATCGACAAATCCAAGAACAGAATTAACATTCGCAACAATGTTTTTATGAGTTAACATCACTCCTTTTGAATGACCTGTTGTGCCCGAAGTATAAATTATCTGCGCTAAATCATCTTCTTCAATTTCAATTGCAGTCAGTCCGATAAATTTCATTGCGGCTTCTTTCATTCTGAGAATTTCACCTCTTCCGGAGCTGACAAGATCCTTAAACTTCTCAAGATTTGATTCGGGTGAAATATATGTCAGGTCATCGACAATTATTCTTATCGCTAAATCTTCGAATTGGGTTTCTTCAATTTTGTTGTATAATTTTTTCGATATAAAAATAGCTTTGCTGCCGGAGTGACGAATAATATGATGAACCTGTGTCTCGTGAAATTCGGTCATGATGGGAACAGCAATTGCGCCAATAGATACTGTCGCAAAATAACATATACCCCAATTAGGCTGATTCTCACTCAGTATGGCTACCTTGTCGCCTTTCGAGATTCCTTTTTTCTTAAGAAAGTCTCCCAATTCCTGAATTCTTTTGCACATTTCCCCATAAGTTATCGGATCACCGTTTACGTACGATAAAGCAATTTTATCTCTAAACTGCGAACAACTGGCTGCCAAAACATTTGGTATTGTTAATGTATTCATAAAACTTCCGTTGGTTATTTTGCTATCCATTATTTTCAGAAACCTGTTTACTCACGAACTTAATTCACAAAAATATAAATTTAGTTCTCGTTTCCTTAATGATTTTTTATTTATTTTCAGACGGGATCAACGTGAACAAAAACCTGCTGTATTTCTTCGATTTCTTCAACAGTACGTTTTACATCTTTTCCGATATCGTGAGAGATTTCAGTAGGCAGGTTTTTATCAACCTCAATATGCAGCTCAATGTGAAATTTATCTCCAACATAGTGCGAGCGAATATCGTTAAAACCAAGTACACCTTTTACTTTTATGGTGCGACCAATTATTTTCAGAATGAGTTTTTGATCTGCCGATTTACCCATGAGGTAATCAATATTTTCTCGGGCAACTTCATAGCCTGTTTTGAAAATGAACAAAGCCACCATTACTCCCGCAATTCCGTCAAAAAACTTCAGCTCAAGAGCAGTACATATAACTCCCGCTAATGCGATACTCGAAGCCAGAATATCATTCAAACTATCTATTGCAGCAGCTTTCATTGCCGTGCTGTTAAATTTATTTCCAACACGGCGCTGATAGTAACTAAGAAATATTTTCGTGATTATTGTAAATATCAAAACTCCGTAAACCGGAAAAGAAATATCCACTTCTTCGGGATTAAGAATTCGTCCAACGGATTCTTCAACAATCTTTATTCCAACTACAAAAGCAAAAACTGCCACAATAAAGGCGGCAATTGGTTGCGCAGCATTATGCCCGAACTGATGTTTTTCATCAGGTTCCTGTTTTGAAAGATGCACACTATAGCGGATTGCCATTGACGATATGATATCGGTAAGTGAATTGACCGCCTCGGAAATAACCGCGATAGAATTGGAAAACAATCCTACCGTCGCCTTCAGAATGAAGAGGATAACATTTACAAACAGGCTGATATTTGCCGCAGCTTTTAGTTTCATATATAACATTTAAAAGCCCGGGGATATTCCGGGCTTTATAATATTTAGTTCATTTTGTCAGTTACTATGCTTTCTCTTCCCAGATTGACGCTAATGTTACAATCATTCTTGTCGCCATTTCCATATCCTGAATAGCAATAAATTCAGTTTGTCCATGGAAATTATGACCACCAGCGAAAAGGTTCGGAGTTGGCAGCCCCATAAAACTTAACCGGGCGCCATCGGTACCGCCGCGGATAGCGCTATTAATGGGTTTAACCCCGAGACGTTTCAGAGCTTCAACGGCATATTCTTCAACTTTAGGAAATTTATCAAGTACCTGCTTCATGTTCCGGTATTGTTGAATAACACTGAATTCAGCAGAACTTCCCGGGTACTCTGCAACTGCCTTATCAATCAATTCTTTCAGGAAGTTTTCATACTCAGTCAATTTCGTGTCGATGAAATCACGAATAATAAATTTCACGGTTGTCAGTTCCTCGTTTCCGTTTATTGAAACAGGATGCACGTAACCTTCGCGCCCTTCTGTTGATTCCGGTGAAAGTTTTCCTTTCGGTAGTGACTCGATAAAACGGGCTGCTACTTTTTGAGAATTCACCATCTTATTTTTTGCGTACCCTGGATGAACGTTTATTCCTTTGAATTTTATTATCACAGCATCAGCGCTAAAAGTTTCGGTTTCAACTTCACCGCGGGTTCCGCCATCGATTGTGTAGGCAAATTCAGCTCCGAATATTTTCACGTCAAATTTTTCAGTTCCGCGACCCACTTCTTCATCCGGTGTAAAACAAACCTTCACTGTTCCATGTTTTACTTCAGGATGTTTGATTAAATAATTCATTGCATCCATAATTTCCGCGATACCGGCTTTATCATCCGCGCCAAGTAGCGTTGTTCCGTCGGTTGTAATAATATCAAAACCGGTCATGTCTTTCAGCGCCGGGTTTTCATCAAATTTAATAATCCGTGATTTATCGTTTGGAAGCGCAATATCGCCCCCCTGATAATTTTTATGGATAACCGGGTTTACATTTTTACCGCTCACCGCCGGTGAAGTGTCAACATGAGCAATAAATCCGATAACGGGAACATCCTTTTGAGTGTTGGACGGAAGTGTAGCCATCACGTAACCATGCTCGTCAAGCACGGTATCGTTCAATCCAATTTCTTTTAATTCACTCACCAGAATTTTTGAAAGTTCCAGTTGTTTTGGATCGCTGGGAAAAGTTGTCGATTCCTCATCCGATTGGGTATCGATTTTAACATAATTTAAAAATCTATCAACACAGGTGAACTTATAATTTTTATCAAACATAATTTCCTCATTTTAATAAACACATAATTTATTTGGCGTTAATAATATTGAAAAAGGGTTATAATCGCAATTAAAAGCCCGACATATACTTTTAAATGCGCTATTGCGTATATTCGCTTACAAAATGCATTAATTCAAAATTTTCGGATATATTATGAACGCTGTTGAAATCATTCGTAAAAAACGCGACGGTCAAAATTTAACTACCGATGAAATTGGTTATTTGGTAACATCATATACAGCAAGAAAGATTCCTGATTACCAGTTTTCAGCATTTTTAATGGCTGCGTTTATCAGAGGACTTGATAAAAATGAAACTTCGGCTTTAACAAAAGCAATGCTTTACAGCGGTGAAGTCGTTGACTTATCTTCAATAAAAGGAATCAAAATTGATAAACATTCGAGTGGCGGTGTCGGCGACAAAACGTCACTTATTCTCGCACCGATTGTTGCAGCAGCGGGTATCAATGTTCCGATGATTTCGGGGCGGGGTTTAGGGCACACCGGCGGAACACTTGACAAATTGGAATCAATACCTGGTTTTAAAACCAATATCGGAATTAAGAATTATAAAAAAATCATCAGACAATGTGGCGCCGTGTTGATAGGTCAAACCAAGTCAATTGCGCCTGCAGATAAATTAATTTACGCTCTTCGTGATGTTACCGGAACAGTTGAATCAATTCCTTTAATCACGGCCAGTATCATGAGTAAGAAACTTGCCGAGGGAATTGATGGTTTAGTACTTGATGTTAAGGTTGGCAGCGGCGCTTTTATGAAAACGATGAAAGAAGCCCAACAATTAGCCAAATCTCTTATTGATACGTCAAAAGCATTTAACAAGAAAGTAGCTGCATTTATTACTGACATGAATCAACCCCTTGGCAACTATATCGGAAATTGGTTTGAAGTGTATGAATCCATCAAAATATTACAGGGTGATTGGGTTGAAGATTTGTGTGAAGTAACATTTACACTTTCAGGAGCGATGATTTATCTGGGAGGTAAAGCTAAATCAATAAAAGAGGGAATTGAAATTTCGAAGGAAATGGTAAGTAGCGGAAAAGCTTTTGACAAATTTATGACCATGGTAAAGCTGCAAAACGGCGATACAACTTGCCTTTCCAATCCAGATAAATATCCAAAATCAATGTACTCTGAAAAAATTTATAGCAATAAATCGGGCTTTCTAAAGTCGGTAAATAACTATAACATTGGCGTATCGGCTTTATTATTAGGAGCCGGAAGACTTGTAAAGGAAGATGTTATTGATCCCAAAGCCGGAATAATATTTTATCCGAAAATAGGTGACCGAATCAAAAAGAATGATCTGATTGCAGAAATATTCACGGATCAAAAAAACATTATTGATTCCGCTAAAGAAATGATTTGTGAGTCGTGTGTGATAGACAAGACAAAAGTTGAACCACCGAAATTGATAAAGAAAATAATGATGTAGTTTTTTACAGTAAAAGATTTTTTGTGAATTAAAAGGAGGAAAATATGTTATTTATTGTAGCATTAATAGTATTTGTACTTGCCGTATCGATGTTTTTCAGTTCAAAGAAAAAAGGAAAACGTCAGGAAGCTAATTTTTCTTTGATTGCTATTTTAATCGCGGCAGGCATAGGTCTGTTTAATTTGTTTACCATTGTTCCGGCAGGTACAGTTGGTGTTGTTGATTTTCTTGGTAATGTAAGTGACAACACGTTAAAAGCCGGAGTTAATATTGTAAACCCGATGGCTAACATTATTAAATTCAGCATCAAAACTCAGGAACTGAAAGAAACGATGAATGTCCCTTCGCAGGAAGGATTGAGCGTGCAACTTGAGATAAGTTTGCTTTTTAAACTTGATCCTGATAATGCCAACAAGATTTATAAAACAGTCGGACCGAATTATGCTGAAATAATTTTAATGCCTCAGTTCAGATCAGTTGTTCGTGGTGTAACGGCAAGGTATGAAGCCAAGGCTTTATACACGGCATCGCGCGAAAAACTTGCAAGTGAAATAATCAGCGAGCTTGAAAAACTTGTAGGACCACGCGGTATTACCGTTGAAGCAGCCGCACTCAGACAAATTGCTCTTCCCGCAAGATTGACTCAGTCTATTGAAGAGAAACTGCAGGCTGAACAGGAAAGTCAGAGAATGGCTTTCGTACTTAAGAAAGAAGAACAGGAAGCCGAAAGAAAAAGAATTGAAGCTAAAGGTATTGCTGATTTCCAGGCAATTGTATCTGAAGGAATTAATCAGAATCTGTTGAGATGGAAAGGTATTGAAGCAACCGAAAAATTAGCAGGCTCTGCAAATTCAAAAGTTGTTGTTATTGGTTCCGGAAGCGATGGTTTACCATTAATACTTGGCGGCAACTAAAATTATTACTGATGGGGAAGCGTTAATTTAAGCTTGAGGCGCTTCCCTTTTCAGAGAAAAAAATCTTTCGTAAATTTGCGTAAGAGAAAACTATAATTAACTATTTCATCTGATGAAAAAAATAATTCACATATCACTCCTCACCGTGTATTTTGTTTTCGCTATTGGAATAACAATCCTTACAAAATACTGCGGCAGCGATATTGTGTCTACTCACATTATAAACCCTGTTTCCGGCGAGGACAACTGCTGCGATTGCTGTGAAAATGTTTGTTCCCCGTCTTGCTGTGAGGTTGAGTACCAAACAATTAAAATAAAAGATAATCATCAGATACAAAGCATCGAACCGCAAAAACTCCTCAGTACAGAAATTGAAATACCTGTAGGATTATCATCTTCTTATTCTCAAAATCTGACTCTCAATAATTTCCATTCGGTCTTTTTTTACCCTCCGCCGGAAAACAACATCTATCTTACAAACTGTGTTTTTCTTATTTGATATTTACCTCTGATATTTTATTTGAACCGGTTAACAGCCAGGTAAAATTATTTTAAAATTTTCGAGGTGAATTATGAAAACAATTAACGTGCTGCTAATAGCCATATTATTTTCTTTGACATACGCGCAGGAAACGAAAGTAACAGAAGCCGAGTTAAAGGTAAAAGGTAATTGCGAAATGTGTAAAAAGAGAATCGAGCAATCATTAAAGATAGATGAAGTTAAATTTGCCAAATGGAATAAAAAAACTAAAACTCTGAAAGTAGCGTTTCTTTCATCAGTCTCACTTGATTCTTTGGAACACAGAATTGCCGCAAGCGGACATGATACGGAAAATTTCACAGCTCCTGACAGCGTTTACAAATCTCTTCCCGCCTGTTGTCTTTACAGAGATAGTAACCACACACACTAATCTATTATTATTTCAAGGACTAAGGAGAACGAAATGAACTCAATAAAAATTATATTACTCTTAACACTGTTTACAATAACTCTGAATGCCCAGTCAATTCTTTCCGGTAAAGTTAAGGAAGAGACAGGGCATGAACACGAACATCCTCTTGTAGGTGCGAATATTTTCTGGCTTGGTACATCTGTCGGAACAACTTCGGATGAAACAGGTACCTTCAGTATTCCTTTTTCTCAGGAAACAAATAAACTTGTTGTAAGTTTTGTGGGATATCTTTCCGATACACTTACAATTACGGATCAAAATAAAATAGAAGTAGCTCTTAAGAGTGATTTATTTGAAACTGACGATGTGGAGGTAGTCGCTGCTCAAAAATCCACTTTCATTGACTACCTTGCCATTGACAATTCAAGCATAATTACAAAAAGAGAATTGCATAAAGCAGCGTGCTGCGATTTGTCGGAAAGTTTCGAAACAAATCCTTCTATTGATGTATCATTCACTGATGCCATCACAGGAACAAAACAAATTGAAATGCTCGGACTCGCCGGAACATACACTCAGACGACAATGGAAAACCTTCCGTTTCTGCGCGGATTGATGTCAAATGCCGGATTAAACTTTGTTCCCGGAACATGGATTGAATCAATTAATGTATCAAAAGGTATCGGCTCGGTTGTAAACGGATTTGAATCCATCACCGGTCAAATTGATATAGGTATGATGAAACCTTTCAGTGCTGAGCAGGAAAAAATGAACATTAATATTTACGCGAACAATGAACAGCGTTTTGAAGGTAACCTGAATTACAGAATGGGATTAACCGAAAATATATCGTCAGTTACCATGTTGCATGCAAGTTCAAGGAATCATGCATTTGACATTAACGATGATAGTTTCATGGATATGCCCAAAGCTCAGACATTCAATATCATGCAGCGTTGGAAATATTCCGAAGGTGAAGGGCTTGAATCGCAACTGGGATTTCAATATGTAAATGACAAAAAGGATGGCGGCACTCTTGAAAAATCAAACCCTGTAAATAACGGATTCATATTTTCCGTTAATCAGGAGAATCTGAATATATACGGAAAGACAGGATATGTATTTCCCGATAATGAAAATAAGAGTTTCGGAATTCAGTGGTCTCTGAATAAATATAGTAATTCATCGAGATTCGGAAACCGGTTATATACGGGCGATCAAAAAAGCGGCTACTTTAATTTTATT
>CAZEXO010000106.1:0-11936 GCA_964516545.1 uncultured Melioribacteraceae bacterium | reverse complement strand
GTACCTTTATAATGTGTTCTTCTCTTATCTCTTCTGCTTTTCGATATTTTTCGTTTTGGATGAGCCATTCTTTCAAAACCTCGTATTATTATTTTAAATTATCTTTTAACTTCTTTAACGGTTCCCAAACAGAATCTATTTTCTCCTGCGGGCAACCACATGTTGATTCATTTAAATTTATTCCGCATTTAGTACACAATCCTTTACAATCTTCATTACACAAATTTTTCATTGGAACAGCAAGAAGCATATATTCCCTTATTTCTTCCGATAAATCAATTTTATCCTGATCTACAGTAAGAAACTTCAGATTAATGTCATTTTCATCATCTTCTCTTTCTTCAAAAAAACATGTAATAAGAAAATTTGTTCTAATGACAGAATTATATTGAGAATTGCATCTGTCACAGAGCAATTCAGCTTCACATTTCACATCACAATTAAGAACTATCTGATGTTGCGATTTATCCATTCGGCAATTAACGGAAATTATTCCGTGAAAATTCTCCGGTAGACCAAGATGAACAACAGGTAATTCTTCAGCAATATTATGAACACCATTCGAATAATTTTTATATTTTATGATCATCGCAGAATAATCTAAAAATAAGTCTGAAAATATAGTTACTGTTACCCATAGAATCAAGAAATCAGCTTAATATATGTTTGTTAAGAACTTTAACCATAATCTCAACAAAAAAAAGCCGCAAATAAAAGTAATTACACTTACTGATTCAACTATGAATAAAGTATTTATTTTTAATCCCATCTTTTTTTATCTTCAATACAAAGATTCTTTCACTTTAAGAAAAAGATAAAATGCCGATTCTATTTTCACTTGCTGCCGCTATTATACCAATGCTGTTATATTTATTCATCATCTGGAAAATGGATAAGTATGAACCCGAACCACTTATGATTGTATTTAAGCATTTCCTTTGGGGAGCTTTCGGAGCTGTATTTTTTGGAATTTTGGGAAGTGAACTTTTATCAACGCCAATGAGCTATTTCGTTTTTGATGAATTGCAATTCTCTCTTCTCCAAACTGTATTGGTTGCTCCTTTTGTTGAGGAAATTACAAAAGGTATCTACCTCTTACGTTCATCCAAAACGAAAGTATTCGACAATCTCACAGATGGTCTTGTTTATGGCGGCGCCATTGGACTCGGATTCGGAATGACGGAAAACTTTTTATATTTTGTCACATACGGCGACTCTATTGAAGCTTGGATTTATCTGGTGGTTGTGAGATCCGGCTTTTCAGCTGTTATGCATTGTATGTCCACAGCCACACTGGGAGCTTTTTTCGGTTTGGGTAAATATTCCAAAACGGGATACGTTATTTACCCGCTTGTAGGCATTTTAATCGCAATGTTGATTCATTTCTTATGGAATTTTACAGTTAGTTTTGAGAATACATTCTTGTTCGGATTTCTGTTGTTGTTTGGTATGGTAATTATTTTCTTTTCTGTTTTCAGATTTTCACTCAGATATGAACGTAAAATAATCAATGAAGAATTAGCTGAAGAAATCAAGGATGGACTCTTTCCTCAAAAATATCTTCCTGTTCTTGCCTCTGTAACCAGGTTTAGAAAAGGCTGGATTGAGGAAAATATCAGATTATCATTTATGAACAACGCGACAAAATTAGCTTTCAGAAAGCGCGCTGTAAAAAAACTGACTGGTAAAAAACAGGAAGAGTATATGACAGATGTAATCCAATTCAGGAATAAGATTCAGGAATTACTCAAAAACGGAAATCATGAATGATGGAAACAAAGACGGGAAAAATAGGAATTTACGGAGGAACTTTTGATCCTATCCATTACGGACATTTGATTACTGTTCAATCCGTTCTGGAACAAAGAAAACTTGACAAGGTTATTTTCATACCTTGTTATATCTCACCTCATAAATCTTTAATTGTGTCCTCAAGACCCGAACACAGACTTGAAATGCTCAGACTCGCCATTGATGAATTTGATTATTTCACCTACTCCGATTACGAAGTAGAAAATGGTTCGATTTCATATACAATCAATACAATCCGCGAATTAAAAAAAGAATATGATGAGATTGAATTGATAATCGGTTATGATAATTTACTTTTTTTTGAGACCTGGCATAAGCCAGACGAAATACTTCAACTCTGCAAACTTATTGTTATGCAACGTCGAATCGATATCATCCCTGAAAAAAGGAATAAATATTTCGATCAGGCGATTTTTGTTGGCACTCCGCTTATTGAAATATCTTCCACAACAATAAGAGACCGGGTAAAAAGAGGATTGCCAATTCGATATATGGTTCCAGAAGCTGTTGAAAAGTATATTTATAAAAAGAAGCTGTTCATTTGATTTACATAATGAGTCTTTGTGTCTTTATCCAAAAAACGCTTCAAAACAATTGCGATAATTAAAAATCATTTTTCGTAACTTATTTTTACATATGATCAGGACAAAATCAAATCTATTGGCAAAACTTCTAGCGGTAATTTTTATTTTGCATTTTAGCGTTGATCCTCTCGCTTGCCAGTCGAAAAACATCTCGAATTTTATTGATCATTACATGTCTCTGACTAATTACATTATTTCTGTTGATGAAAGAAGCAATCCTGAAGACCAGTTACTGTATCTTGATTCTCTTTTTACTTACTCGGTTGAATTAACAGGAAGCGTGAGTGAAGCCCTGTATTTATTGACAATGACCACTCTTCCCCATCGTGAAATTCCGGTAAAAATACCTTTGTTCAGTTTGTCATATAATATTCCTCTCCCCACTCTTGAAGAAAATATTTTTAGAGAAAGATATTCTAAATTACCCTCAGGTTTTCTTTTTGATTCTCCAAGCCAGGGCGATATGGATAAGGTTTCTCATTTTTTCGGAAATGCTTTTCTTTCCTATTCAATTCCCTGGTTTAATATTTCGGAATTTATGGGTATTTTAATAGAACTTTTTGAGAGAAGTATAATTTCAGTAGGTGAATTTGATCTGAGGGATTTAATGATAAACAACCTTGGCAATGCTTATGGAAAATTTCTGAGAATTAACAAGGAAGTTACGCCGGCTTCAATTCTCAAATTTTATTCCTTGCACTATTTTCGACTTTATTTATAAGAAGGAAGTTCATGAAATCGATACTAATAATTGATGATGAAAAAGAAATATGCGAGAGCTTAAAGATGATCCTCGAATACGAAGATTATCATGTTGAGTACACGACAAGCTCTTTGCATGGTTTAGAGAAGTTGAAAAGCACTAACTATGACGTACTGTTTCTGGACATTCAGATGCCTGAAATGAATGGTTTTGAAGTCCTGAACTTTATTAAAGAAAATCAATATGACATTAATGTCCTGATGATTTCTGCGCATGGAAGTCTGGAAAACGCCATAAAAGCAACTAAGTTAGGCGCTTTTGATTTCCTGGAAAAACCAATTGACCGCGAGAAACTTCTTATTTGTACGCGAAACGCCGTTAAGCAAATCACTCTAGTGAAGGAAAACAAAAGACTGAAAGAAACATCCGATAGTAAAGGTGTTATTATCGGAAACAGTCGTAGCATTCAATCAATTTTGGAAACGATTAATCGTGTTGCTGTAACTGAAGCAAGAGTAATGATTACCGGAGAAAACGGAACTGGAAAGGAATTGGTCGCAAGAGAAATTCATAAAAAAAGTAAAAGAGCGAATAATGATTTTGTTGAAGTAAACTGCGCCGCCATACCAAATGAATTAATTGAATCTGAATTGTTCGGGCATGAGAAGGGTTCATTCACGGGCGCGATGAAACAACGCATCGGCAAATTTGAGCAAGCCAACGAAGGAACACTATTTTTAGATGAGATTGGAGATATGAGTCTTCAAGCACAGGCAAAAGTTTTAAGGGCAATTGAAGACGGTAAAATCGAACGTGTTGGCGGTACGGAAAAAATAAATGTTAATGTAAGAATTATTTCCGCTACAAATAAAGATTTGAAGGAAGAAATTAAAGCTGGAAATTTCAGAGAAGATTTATTTCACAGACTTAATGTTATCCCGATTCATGTAACATCTCTCAGGGAGCGAAAAGAAGATGTCCCTGTTTTAATTGAATATTTCACAAAGAAAATCTGCGAACAGAATAACTTTCCTAAAAAGTCTTTCTCAAAAGACGCGCTTGAATTATTAAAGGACCAGCCATGGACGGGTAACATTCGTGAATTAAGAAATATGATTGAAAGAGTTATTATTATGATCAGCGCAGATCCAATTACTAAAAATGACATACAAAAATTCATCAGCGGACCCGAGTCATCGATGGGAGATATTTTTGATGTATCAAATTCATTTCAGGAATTTAAAGAAAAAGCCGAACGCGCATTTATCCTAAAACAGCTTGAAGCAAATGACTGGAACATAAGCAAGACAGCCGATTTACTGGATATACAGAGAAGTCACCTTTACAGTAAAATGAAAAAATATGAAATAGAAAAAGGGAAAGAGTGATGGGTACAATTTTCATCAAAATTATCAACCGTGAAATTCCGGCAGATATTGTTTTTGAAAATGAAAATGTTCTTGCTTTCAGGGATATTAATCCGCAGGCGCCGGTACATATTCTTATTATTCCTAAAATCGAAATACCGACTGTTCGCGAATTAAAAGGTAAAGAGCATTCGCAATTGCTGGGAGCATTAATCGATGCCGCCAACGAAATAGCTGAATCTGAGAAAATATCTGAAGATGGATTCAGACTTGTCCTTAATTGCGGAAATGATGCCGGACAGGAAGTTTATCATCTTCACATGCATTTATTAGGCGGAAGAAAAATGAACTGGCCTCCCGGTTAAAAAATGCCGATAACATCAAAAGGATTTTTTCTAAAAGCTTTATCAGAAATATCTTTTCGATAATATATTCCTTCGAAATGTATTTTAGATAATGCTTCATAAGCTCTTTTTTTACATTCAATTATGTCCATCTGTGGCGTGTATGCTGTTACACTTAACACCCTTCCGCCATTTGTCAGAATTTTACCATTGTCTGCTTTTGTACCTGAATGATAGACAAAAATATTTTCGCCAAAATCCTGATCGAGCCCTTTTATTTCCAAACCTTTTTTATACCTGTCGGGATAACCTGCAGAAGAGGCAACAACACAAACCGCGGATCCGTTATCAAATTTAACAGCTTCCTTATTTAACTCACCTCTTGCCGCGCTGTATAATAACTCAAGAAAATCACCTTTGAGAAGAGGTAACACAGCCTGTGCCTCCGGATCACCAAACCGACAATTGTATTCAATTACATATGGTCCGTGTTTAGTGATCATTATCCCTACATAAATACACCCTCTGTAATCGATCCTGTCTTTTTTGAGCGATTGAATGAGTCTCGAAATGATTTCTATTTCAATACCTTTGGATGTAAATTTTGTAACGATAGGAGCCGGTGCATAAGCGCCCATCCCGCCTGTGTTTTTTCCTTCATCGTTATCACCGATTCTTTTATGATCCTGGCTGGAAGGTAAAACGATATATTCTTTCCCGTCTGTGATAACAAAAATTGAGGCTTCTTCACCTTGCAGAAATTCTTCTATGACTACCAAATCCCCTGCATCGCCAAAGATTCTGTTGTGAAAACAATCTTCAAGAGCAGCAACAGCCTCAGTCAGGGAATTACAGATCACAACACCTTTACCTGCTGCTAATCCGCTGGCTTTAATTACTAAAGGATATTTTATTACGGCAAGATATTCAAGAGCTGAAGCATATTCTTCTTTACTATAACATCTTGAAGCAGCAGTTGGAATTTTAGCATGTTCCATTATCATTTTTGAATAAGCTTTGTCCCCTTCTAGTCTTGCCCCATCTTTCCCCGGACCAAAAACATAAATATGATTTTCTCTTAACACATCTGCGATCCCGTCAACTAAAGGTTGTTCAGGTCCTACCACAACCAGTTTTACATGATTAAGATTACAGAATTCAACCACTTTGAGATGATCATTAATATCCAAATTAACATTCTCACCGTGCTTAGCAGTACCAGGGTTACCGGGTGCGATAAATAATTTGCTTAGGTTTTTACTTTCCGAAATTTTGTGAGCAAGAGCGTGTTCTCTTCCGCCAGAACCAATAATTAATACGTTCATATATCTACCTTTAGGAAAAATTGAAATTCTTTTATAAGCAGTTCGGTGATGTTTCTTCTGTTGAATTTTATGATAGCATCTTCTTTTGGTTTAGGAAGTGTACCTTTCGTGAAATCATCGAACATTTTTAAAATTGCCTCTTTAATTGCATCAATATCATCCGGCGGAGTAATTATGGCAGATCCATACTCTTCGGCTGATTTTTTAGCGGCTCCGTCAATGACAGAAGCAATTATTGGTTTTCCGGATCCGAAATATTCATAAAGTTTACCCGGTGAAACGGCTTCTGCATCTTTCAATTTACCATACATCATCCATAACACATCGCTGCTAACCAGTTTTTTTATAACTTCAGAATGTTCCATGTAACCATGTTCATGTACATATTCCTGTAATTCCAGTTTCTTCACTAATTTCTGGTTGTGTTTTCTCAGATCTCCCACAAAATGTAATTCAATTTTAGCGGCAACATCCGGTCTCTCGGTAATTAATTTCTTAAATGCTCTCAAGAAATATTTAGGAGTAATTTTCTCATAAAATATTCCTGAGTAAGTGAGAATCATTTTTGCAGGATTGGTTTTTTGCGAAACAACATTTTCAAAATCTTCCGGATCGAATCCATGGTTCACAATTGTTATATCCTCAAAATCCAAAAAAGGAAAACTCTTTATCATGCTTTCCTTTGCATTACGATTTGTAACCAAAACTTTGTCTGCCAGACGAAGAAGTGACTCTTCCATTTTTTTATGACGTAGTTTATGATATGGTGTAGGATAAAATGCAAATTGATTCTTCGTCCATAAATCCCGATAGTCTACAAATAAGGGTGTATTGAATTCTTTTTTTAGTTTCGCGCAATACTTAAAAGATGAGAATGGAGGAACGGTAATAAAAATAATATCAAATTTTTCTTTCGTAAGAACTTCCCTGGCTGCTTCATAAGCTTGTTTTGCCCAGGATTTTTTATTGTCCGGTATAAAAAAAGATTTGCTGATAAGACTAAATGTTTTCCTAAGAAATTCTCCCGGCATTTTAATAGTACCGAATTTGGAGAGTAATGAATTAATATCTTTTCCGGCGGTGCGGATAATTTCAATATTTGTTTTCTCAGCATCTTTCATTAAAGAATTATCGTGAGCATAATAGCCGGTCTCAGATGCAGTAATAACAGTGGGTTTCCAGTTAAAATCACCGGCATACTTACACATTTTTAAGGTGCGTTGAACGCCGCTAAATCCCATCGGAGGAAAGTAATATGCAATAACCAAAACTTTGAACATTTTCTAGTCTCGCTTTTTGTCTTATCTGGAATAGGTTTTAGACTGATAATTAGGAGATTCTTCAGTCAGCATAATATCATGCGGATGACTTTCCCTGATTCCCGATGCGGTAATTTTAACGAATCTTCCTTTCTCTTTAAGTTCTTTGATAGTTTTTGTGCCACAATATCCCATTGATGAACGAAGTCCGCCGATAAATTGATAAATTGTATCAGCTAAATGTCCTTTATAAGGCACTCTTCCTTCAACACCTTCCGGAACGAGTTTCTTAATATCTTCTTCAGAATCCTGAAAATATCTGTCACCGCTTCCCTTTTTCATAGCGCTTAGCGAACCCATCCCACGATAGACTTTAAAACTTCTTCCTTCGAAAAGAACTTTTTCGCCCGGAGATTCTTCAACACCAGCAAACATTCCGCCAATCATAATAGTATCTGCGCCCGCGGCTATCGCTTTTGGCACATCTCCCGTCTGTTTGATTCCTCCGTCAGCAATTATCGGAATTCCTTTTGATTTCATTGCTGAGTAAACATCCATGATTGCAGAAATCTGAGGAACACCAACTCCTGCAATAACGCGAGTCGTACAAATAGAACCTGGTCCAACACCAACTTTGACAGCATTTACACCGGCGCTGACTAATTCCAAAGCAGCTTCTTTTGTTACGATATTTCCTGCAATCATTTGCAAATGTTTATATTGTTTTCTGATTTGTTTAATCATTTTTATCACTCCCATAGAGTGACCATGAGCAGTATCGACAACGATAACATCAACCTTTGAATTAACAAGCGCTTCAATTCTTTCGAGAGTATCTTTACTAACTCCAACAGCAGCGCCTGTTCTTAATCTTCCGAGTTCATCTTTGCAGGCGAAGGGAAATTTTTGTTTTTTCGAAATATCTTTATATGTAATTAATCCTTTTAAAATTCCTTTTTTATCAACGACGGGAAGTTTTTCAATCTTATGTTTCTGAAGAATCAATTGTGCTTTTTCAAGCGTTGTACCTACGGGAGCTGTTATCAAATTTTCTTTTGTCATTATGTCGCCGATTAACAATGACAGATTCGGTTCAAATCTTAAATCGCGATTTGTTAAAATTCCTATGAGTATCTTTTGTTCATTAACAATCGGAACTCCGGAGATAGAATATTTTTTCATAACGGCAACGGCATCACCTACATTCTGATGAGGCATCAGCGTTATTGGGTCCATTATCATTCCGCTTTCTGATCTTTTCACTCTGTCAACTTCATCAGCCTGTTCGGCAATTGACATATTTTTATGAATGATTCCCAAACCTCCCTGTGAAGCCATCGCTATTGCCATCTTTGATTCCGTTACGGTATCCATTGCAGCGGAAATGAACGGGATATTTAATTTTATTTCTTTTGTTAAAACCGTAGTGATATCAGTTTCTTTTGGTAACACAGTTGATTTAGCAGGAATTAACAGAATGTCATCAAATGTTAAGCCATCAAAAGCTATTTTTTGGATTGCCATTTTATCCTCATGTTTATAACAAAAAAAACCGCACGAGGCGGTGTTATTTTCAGTCGAAGGCCGCAAACCCCGTAATATTTTCACCGACAATTAATGTGTGCATCTCATGAGTTCCTTCGTACGTTTTTACTGATTCGAGATTAGCGGAGTGACGCATCACAGGGTACTCGTCAAGAATTCCATTTGCCCCTAAAATTTCACGGGCAGTTCTTGCCGCTTCAAGAGCTTTTTCACAATTGTTTCTCTTTGCCAATGAAACCTGGTGATATGTTAAATTATTTTTATCTTTCAATTTCGCCATCTGGTAATTCAACAGTTGAGCTTTTGTAATTTCCGTAAGGATGTCCACTAATTTTGCCTGAGTCATTTGATAAGCGCCGATTGGTTTACTGAATTGAATTCTCGACTGCGAATATTTTAAGGCAGAATCATAAACAGCCATCATTGATCCGACAACTCCCCAGGCGATTCCGTAACGAGCCTGATTCAAACACATCAATGCCGATTTTAATCCGTCACTTTTGGGTAATAAATTTCCCTCGGGAACAAAAACATCCTGAAGAATAAGTTCTGATGTTATAGATGCCCTCAATGAATGTTTGCCTTTCATTTCAGGCGCAGAAAAACCTTTAGTATTTTTTTCAACGAGAAAACCTCTCACAACGCCGTCGAGCTTAGCCCAAACGACTGCTATATCAGCAATGGTTCCGTTTGTAATCCACATTTTCGCGCCGTTAAGTATATAACCATCACTCACCTTTCTCGCTGTTGTAAGCATTCCGCCGGGGTTAGAGCCGAAATCAGGTTCTGTCAGACCGAAACAACCAATTTTTTCACCACTGGCCAGTCTTGGAAGCCAAAAATCTTTTTGTTCCTCCGAACCGAATTCATGGATTGGATACATAACAAGAGCACTCTGAACAGAAGCAAAACTTCTTACTCCGCTGTCGCCGCGTTCCAGTTCCTGCATCACTAATCCATAGACAACATTATTCATTCCGGCACATCCGTATTTTTCCGGGAGTGTTATTCCCAAAACCCCTAATTCGGCAAGTTTGGGTAATAAAGAAATCGGAAAAGTAGCTTCGCGATAATGTTTTTCAATGATAGGAATTACTTCAAAGCCCACAAACTCCCTGACGGTATTTCTAACCATAATTTCTTCTTCTGTAAGAAGCGATTCAATATTATAGTAATCTACACCCTGGAAATTTGTCATCACTTATTAAAAAATTTGGTCACAAAGATAACGAAAAGAAGTATTCAACACCACATTTTTTACGAACTAAAAATCAGTAAACTCCGGATCGCTAAGTACTTTAAAAATATGTTCTTTCTGATACCCTTTATTTAGAAGTGAATGAATTACTTTGTTTTTTTTCTGAAATTCAGTCAGATTTTTTTTATCTAATTCTCTGAATTTAGCTGTAGTATGTTTTTCAATATTTTTTAAAATAACATCAGCCGGGTAAAAATTCTTCACTGCTTTCTCAGCTTCATTGCTGTTTATTCCTCTTTTTATAAGCTCCATTTTTAATTTCAGTGGGCTTTGTTTTTTTCTTATAGATTTTTCTTCAACGTATTTTTCTGCAAATTTTTCGTCGTCGAGATAATTCTTCTGTAATAATTCTTCCAGAATTTCATCTACAATATCTTTCGGAAATTTTCTTTGAAGCAGTTTATCTCTGAGTTCTTTTTTTGAGTGAGCCCGACCTGAGAGGAGTCTGAACGCGCTGTTTTTTATTCTGAATTTATTATCCTCCCGGGAAATTTCGGAAAATTTCTTTTCATCAATCTCGTCTTCTTTCCCGAGAGCATATTTTAATACAATTTCGTAACTAAATTCTGCCGTACTGAGATCATCAAATTCGATAATTATTTTTCTGCCTTTTTTTGAAAGTCTCTTTACAATCATATCTTATTTCTTTTTCGATTTTGCAGACTCTTCGACAATCGTTTCAGCTTCAGCCGGTCTGTTATTATCAACAAATCCCAGTTTTTCTTTTACAGCTTTTTCCAGCTTTAACATCATTTCCGGATTTTCAATTAATTTACCTCTGAATTGCTCACGCCCCTGGAAACGATCTTCTTCAAACGTAAACCATGCGCCGCTCTTTTTTATTATTCCTTGTTCAACTCCTAAATCTAAAAGATCACCGGATTTGCTGATACCTTCGTTATACAGAATATCAAATTCAACTTGTTTGAAAGGCGGAGCGACTTTGCTCTTAACTATCTTAACTTTTGTTCTGTTTCCGATTACTTCCTCGCCGTCTTTTATAGCGGCAATTCTTCGGATATCAATTCTCACGGATGCATAAAATTTAAGCGCATTACCGCCAGTTGTAACTTCGGGATTTCCGAACATTACCCCGATCTTACTTCTTAACTGATTTGTGAAAATTACACAAGTACGCGATCTGTTAACAGCGCCTGTAATTTTTCTTAGAGCCTGAGACATTAAACGAGCCTGAACGCCCATTTGAGCATCGCCCATCTCGCCTTCAATTTCAGAACGGGGAACTAACGCAGCAACTGAGTCAATAACTATAACATCCAGCGCATTACTTCTTATCAATGTATCAACAATCTCAAGCGCCTGTTCACCGTAATCAGGCTGAGAGAGTAATAAATTACTTACATCAACATTTAGTCTTTTGGCATAATTTATATCAAGTGCATGTTCGGCATCAATGAAAGCTGCCAGTCCGCCTTGTTTTTGCGCTTCTGCAATAACATGCAAACATACAGTAGTTTTACCAGAGGATTCCGGTCCGTAGATTTCAACTATTCTTCCACGCGGAACTCCGCCGATTCCAAGTGCGTGGTCTAAAGAAATCGCGCCGGTTGAAATTGCTTCAACCTTATTTATAACACCATCTCCAAGTTTCATAATAGAACCTTTACCGAATGTTTTTTCAATATTCGATATGGTGTCTTCAAGCATCTTCATTCTTGCATCTCTGTCTGCCATAATTCCTCCTGTCGATTACAATAATCCCTTATACGTTTTCAATT
>CAZEXO010000105.1:0-11966 GCA_964516545.1 uncultured Melioribacteraceae bacterium | reverse complement strand
TGTTTTGCAGCACTCCACTCACGACTGTATTATCTGTCGAATATAAAACTTCGAATTCAAGATGTGAGTAACTACTATAAACCAGCCAATATAAAGTAGCTGAGTTTCCGTTAAGTACAAGACCGTTAACGGGAGCTGTAGGAATTGGAATGTGAACAGAATTATTCGCGCTCGTTGCAACTGTAAAAGTTCTTATTTGAGAAAATGCCGTAGATGTACCTTTTGTTGCAACCACCTGCCAATAGTAAGTAGAGCCTTCGGTTAGATTATCTACAAACTGAGCATGGAAACCAGAAGTAGAAACATTTGTTGCACCGCCAAGAACATCTCTTGTATCAGTAAGATTTCCCGACATATCCTGATCGCCATCGCTGTTATAAACTATGGTAAAATCATAACCTGAGGGAACTCCGTAAACTGTCCAATAAACTGTGGGATTTATAGTATTAACGAGACTACCATCGTATGGTGCAAGCAGAATAGGCTGCTGGGCTACTTCAACAGACTGATAAACCGAGAATGAAGAAATTTCAGACCAATCCGAATAAGAAGAACCATTATAAGTTCTCACCTGCCAGAAATAAGTTTCTCCACCTGTAAGGTTGGATATCTGTTTGAAATAATCACTTGTTAGCGGAAGCGCGGTTGCACCCGTTAAAACGCCACCGGTTTCTGCTCCGTCATCATTATATTGAATTTCATACTGAAGATTTGCGCCATAGTTAAGAGAATACCAATAGAAAGTTGTAGAACTTGAATAGACAACTGTTCCGCCTGTTGGATAAGTTGGAACAGGCGCAACAAGAGGTACAGCGGCGGGAGTTACCATTTCATAAACGTCAGACCATATTATCGATATTCCGTTTGTTGCCGCTACTTGCCAATAATATGTAGCCCCTTCGGACAGATTCAAAAGTTGAGCATACGAATTATATGAATATTCAGTTTGGGAATAAAGTGTTGTTAACTCGCCGTTAACAGCATCAACTGTGGGATTTGTCGAATATCTTACCCTGTATTGAATTGCCATGCTATAATCGTAACCGAGCCAATAGACATAAGGAGAAGTATTATAAGTCTGAGCTCCGTTATAAGGATAAATTAAAGTTGGTTTAACAAGATTATTGTATGTTTTGAAACTATCGACCGCTGAGTAACCGGCAATTGCTTCATCCGAAGTTTTTACTCTAACCTGCCAATAGTAAGTCTGACCGGGAAGAAGATTAGTAACAGAAGCATTCATATTTGATAATCCGGTTATTCTTAATGAAGCGGCTTCATCTCCCTGATATGTTGATCTAAGTGTAGTGCTATAAAATACATCATAAGTAAGATTTGGTAATGAACTGTATGCAAGCCAATATAAATTTATCACCGGCGCATTAATTTCCAAACCCTGAACCGGCGCGGTCAGATCCATGGTAATTTCAGATACGGTTGAAAATTCACGTGCGGTTGACCATGTATTAACTGCATATTCATTTTCAGCGCTGACTCTCCAGAAATAATTTGTATTTGCATCCAAAGCAGCAGCAACATTTCTCATGTTGAAAGAATTCGTTGTCAGTCCTGTTATATTCTGAACAAGGCTGGTGAATTCAGCATCTGTCGCGATTTGTAAATTATAGGAATCAGCATCAACAGCAAGCCATGAGAATTCAGGTTCAAGCGAAACACCTGTCGCATTCGCCAATGGTGAAGTTAATGGCGAATACATAACATTATCGCTAATCAAACTTCCTGTTCCGCCTGCATTAGTTGAATGCGTTGGTCCTGAAATATTACCCCACCAGTTATAAGTGGCATTAACTATTTCAGAACTTGTTGATTGATTATCAATAGCATTCTGCGTAAGGAAGTTACAGAAATGAACAGACACATTTGAGTATCCGTCACTTACCTGAATTGCATAATCAGTGCCCGCAAAATTAAAAGTAAAGCCTATGATTGTCACATCGTCAGCAGCAACAGTTATTGCCGGAGAGCCATGATCAATAACAGCGCCATTGAGAGATTTGAGTATTACTGATTTAGTAATCACCAAAGCCGGAAAAGAAGTTGTATTACCAACAACGACAATCGTGTCGCCATCATTAACCTGGTTCATAATATCCTGAAGAGCTGCAGGATTTTCATCAGAAACATAATAAGTCCAGTTATTATCATTATCATGAGGAATTTCACTGCTATTTCCTAGCCAAGGATTATAATTGACAAAATCACTGACTTCATTTCCGGTGCCGGTTATATTTGTGGTTGCGTGGTATGGACCACTTGCATTACCCCACCAGTTCTCCAACGCTTCGAGAGTAAAATTATTCGTCGGAGTGCCGACAATATTAATGCCTTTTCCGTTATTATATATATCATTACCGCCGGGCGTAATTCCGAAAGCTATATCATACGCAGGATTTAGTCCGCCATGATATGTTTCAACTAAGTCGATCTGTATTCCATCCCATGAATTACCATAAATTTCGTTCCCTGAAATGGTATGGTTAGTATTCATAGGACCCATGTAAATACCGAATTTTTTATTGTTATAAATTCTGTTATCCTGAATTGTCAGATTATCAATCACCGAAGCAGTCGGTAAGGTTTTTTCAGAACCCATTCTAATCAGAGTAATTCCATTACCATACTTATAATCGGATCCCGTTGCCTCATCACCATTAAATCCATTATCGTGAATTTTATTGTTTCGAATTATCAGATTTTTCACTCCACCGGCTACTTCAATACCTGAACGACGACTTCCGTAAATATCATTGTATTCTATTACAGTATTTGTTAAGTCTGCAATCGGATCAGATGAAGTGGAATATGATCCCCATACAAAAATATTATTGCCGTTTCCGCCGGAGTTAAAAATTTTATTATGACTGAAAATACTATTCGTTATTGCATAGTGACCGTAATGAGGAACAATATATAAACCCATTCTGCCGTAATTGCTCTCGTCACCGATTTGAGTGTTTGGACCAATTATGTTATTCGTAACAATTATGTTATCCATGTTTGATGAAGTTGCATAAACTCTTAACAAGTGTCTGTTACCGGTTTGTGTATTTAACGACTGTACCACAAATCCCTTGAATGTTACATTGCTTGTATTCGTTATATCCACTGTAATACCGTCGACATTCGAAGCTGGGTCCATAATTACCGATTCAACACTTGTGTCCCATGAATAACCGGCAGGTACAAGATAACTATTTTCTTTTACGATGTTATATGTAGCGCCGAATAAAGAAAGTGGTTTATTGATTAGAATAGCTTCTTCATATAATCCTGCCAAAACATAAATTATGTCGTTATCCGAAGAAGCATTAATTGCATCCTGAATTTTATCATTCGTGTAGCGCGTCATTGGTATGGTACCAACCGCGTCACCAAGCCAGGGTGAATAATCTAAATGAGCAACAAGAGAGGCGTCAGAAACATCATCACCTAAAATGGATCCGGTTCCGCTAAGATCAGTTCCCGAAGGACCGCTTGCATTTCCCCACCAGTTATTTGAAGCATCCAGGATTTCAGTGGAAAGTATACTCAACAAATTGCTATGAATTCCTATTCCTCTTGTTGAGTTAAAATTATTTCCGTTAACTTTCACTGTGCCGATATAAGAGTTTGACTCAAAGAAAACAGCGTAATTGTCGTAAGGTTTTCCTGAAGTTAGGTTTGATATCGAGTTACCCTGAACAATAGCAGAAGGTGTTTGTCCTTCAAGTCCGATACCATGAACCCATTCACCGGAAAGATCAGAAACTATATTATTAAGTACGTTCAGATTTGTTGTTTGACCCGTATGAGCTCCGGCACCTGATGCATGATTTATGATGATACCATACATCCCCCACGGAGTACCTGTACTGGGACTAAAATTGGTTAGGGAATTATTTCGTATAGTAACATTCAAAATATTGTAAATACCGGTAGACCATCCGATTGCAATTCCATTCACACTTTTTTTACCTGCACCACCTGATAAATAAGAGAGTGCATTGTTTTCAATTAGAATGTTATCAACATTTGCGGAAGCGCTGACAATTGCGATTCCGTAATTTGTACCAGAGGTAGTTGCGTCCGAACTACCGATATCGGTAATAACAAGATTTCTAAAAATCAGATTACTCCGGTCAACAGCATAGATAGCCCGTTTTCCAGAAGGATTAGTAATAGTCAGACCGTCAATAATGACGTCGTCACTCGATATGGTAATACTTCCTACTAATGTTGCATTCACTGCCCCCGGAGCTAATTGAAGCGTAACTCCAACATTAACATTCAGGTTTTCAGTGTAGGTCTGATCACTAATAAGAATAACATCGCCATCAGAAGCAGCATTTACTGCTGATTGAATGGTCGTGTAATTCGTAACCGAACCGTCAATTGTAACCTGAGCTGTGGCGATTGATGAACACACCAAAACAGAAAATATTATCCATAGCGGATAAAATTGCCTCAAAATAAGTTTCATAGTAGCGCCCTATGATTTATAAATATGTAATTAGGAAATTGCAAAGAACCTTGTAATGAAAATATTCGGATATATTTTCAATAAAGGTATTTGGCTGGCGATGCTAACTTAGAATAATGAGATGTGTTTGTCAAGGTAAAACGAGCCTGAATAAAAATTAGCAATTAAATACTAAGAAGCCGATACAATATGCGTATCGGCTTCTTTTGTTACTAACTAAGAAAATAACTTTGGCAGGCGATTAATGCTAATGCCATTACCAAAGCGAACATAAAAAAGAAGAGAACTGCACTGAATTTATTCATAATGTTTCCTCTCTTATTTTATTTCAAAAACATCATCTTTTTGGTAAATACATTATCACCTGCAACAAGTCTGTAAATATATGTTCCGCTTGCTATTCCTTTTCCAAATGTATTTTCAGCATTCCAGACAATATTGTATGAGCCTGCGCCTAAGTTTTCGTTAATGAGTACTGAAACTTCTCTACCGAGAATATCATAAATTTTCAAGCTCACAAAGGATGGTTCAACAATACTGAATTTTATAGTTGTAGAAGGATTAAACGGATTCGGATAATTCTGAGCAAGTTCAAAATTAGTCGGCAATTCATTCTTTGATTCAACATCGGTTGCTGAATTAACTGAGAATTCTCCCTTTCCTGAATAGTATGAATATTCTCCTTCATTAGTTTTGGATCTCACTCTCCAATAATAAGTTTTTCCTGCTGGCAAGTTTGTTAATTGATATTTAGTACCTGTAACATTATCGATCACCTGGGCGGCATTCATTTCCGGATTCTCAGCAACTTCTACTTCATAAGTCAAAGTTGATAAAGACTGAGCTGCATTAACCCATGAGAGAACCGGATTATTTGTTGAGAGCTGAACACCGTCAACAGGACTTCCGAGAATTGACATTACAGGTTCTGCTCCGGCTGATACAACAAATACTTCAATTGGTGAGTAACCTGATTCGTTACTATGAGTAGAGGCGGTTCTTGATTTCACCTGCCAATAATAAACTGCGCCCGGCGTTAAACCGGTTAATGTTGCGGCTAAGTTAGTTGTCCATGCTGTAGCTGTAGCGTTGGTAAGAACTCCGTCAGTCTGAGTCGGATCAACCGAGTATAAAGCCTGGAATTCCAAATCGGAATAAGATTCATTTATCACCCAGTGAAGTACAGGTGAATCAGTATTAACAATAACTCCATCAACCGGTGAAGTCGGAATCGGTATGGGGTTCGATGTGTTGGCTGCAGCTGCATTTACTATAAAATTTCTAACTTCCGAAAATCTGTCGATCGTTCCTTTAGTGGCAATAACCTGCCAATAATATGTATTTCCGTTTACAAGCGGAGAGACAAATTGAGCGAAAAATCCTGACGTGGTATTTGCGCCTCCGAGTACGTTCGATGTTCCGGTAAGATTTCCTGAACCATTCTGTGTACCGTCTGTATTATAAACAATCGTAAAAGTATAACCTGCCGGATTTCCGTTCACATACCAATATAATGTCGGTTGAAGGGAAGCAACAAGTTCACCATCATTCGGCGTTAACAAAACCGGGGTCTGAACATTTAGAACAGCGTCATCAGTAGTAAAATTATCAACAGCCGACCAAGCGCTGAAGGATGATCCATTATATGTTCTAACCTGCCAATAATAGGTTTGATCTCCATCCAAACCTGCAACCTGCTTGAAATAACCGCTTGTCATAGGCAGGTTTATTGCAGATGCATGATTAAGCATACCGCTTCCATCGGTGCTAATATCCTCGGCATATCTTACTTGATATTGAAGTGACCCGTTAAAGTCCGTAGGCATCCAATAAAATGTAACCGATGAGGAGTAGACTGTTACACCGCCTGTTGGATAAGTCGGTGTGGGTGGTAACATGCTTCCACTTCCGGCTGCTTCGGGAGTTGTAAAACTAAATAAACCTGACCATGCATAAGTACCGCCATCATTATTCGTTGCTGCAACCTGCCAATAATATGTTTCATCATTATCAAGGTCCAAGAGCTGCGCGAATAAATCATAGGATAATGATGTTTCGAGTGGACTAACACTTAATACCCCTGCGGTTAGTGTCGGATCAGTAGAATATCGCACTTTATATTTAATGAATGTGCTGTAGCTATAACTTGTCCAGTATAAATATGGTTCGTTAGTATAAGACTCGGAACCATTAAGTGGAAATATCGGAACAGGTTCTGTTAAAACTCCATAAGTAACAAAACTCTCCACGGTCGAATAACCAAGAATTACACCGCTGGATGATTTTGCGCGAACCTGCCAATAATAAGTAATGCCCGGAAGTAAACCTGCAAGTGAAACAGTATTACCGGTTAAGTCAACCCGTTGAGGAGTATCTCCGGCATAACTTGTTTGGTATGTTGTGCTATAAAAAATATCGTATAAAAGATTGTTATATCCGTATGTATTCCAGTATAACTGAACCGTTGGTGTGCTAATCTGTATACCTCCGACAGGAGCTGTCAAATATGGTGTGACATTTTGAGTTGTCGTAAATTCAGAGATTGATCCGACAACACCGTTGTCAACAATTCTCCAATAATACTTCGTGTTATTGTAAAGAACTTTCGAAGTTGTTGAAAGATCAAATGTAGTACCTCCCTGTGAAGGCGAAGTGAATTCTACGCCTACGCCAAAACTTCCTCCATCAGCGGTAGAAATTTCAAGAACGTAAGGTCCGGTACCGGCTGCCCAGGTAAACAAAGGCTGAATCGATACTCCCAGAGCTTCATCGGGCGGTATTGTGGTTAATGCTGTTCCCGAAACCAAAATGTCATAATTAGTTTCATCAGCATCATCACTTAAGACGTCAAGTTCAAAACTAAATGCTCCGTTCGCAGTTGGTGTAACAGTAACATCAAAAGTCATCGAACTGTTATTGAGAACATTCGGTAATACCGCTGAGGCAGTAATGGAATTTACAGTACAATTAGCAGCAGAAGCCGGTGATATTGAAGTTATTGTTAAATTCGAATTTTGAGATTCCTGAATCGTGTACGTGAGTACAAATGCAGAACCTGAAAATCTGTTTCCCACATTATCTGTAGAACCGTCGGAAATAGAAAATGATGCAGGACGTTGAATGTCTATTTCTCCGGGAATACCGCTTCCTGAAACTGTGATATCATAATTCTCTTCAGTATCGCCATCTATAGCATCATCCGTATTTGCAATGTCCATATCGAAACTGAAGAGTCCGGGATTTGTGACAGTAACTTGTATTTCAACTATCAGGCTACTGCTATTTAATGTTTCCGGTAATTCCGGAGTTGCAGTTACAGACCCAATACTGCAATTCGATAAATTTGATACACTCATTCCGGTTACATCAAGATCAACTCCTGATGTTTCCAAAAAAGTGTACGTTAAAGTAAACTGCGTACCGGTCGGTCGGTTGCCTAAAGCATCAGTTCCTCCATCAGGTATTGATGTAGCTAATGGTCTCTGTACATCAATGTCCTGAGCCTGAAGAGGTTGATAAGCGAGTAAGATTAGAAAAATAATCAGTGAAAGAATTGTAAATTGTTTCATAATTCACCTACTAATTAGTTAAAGAATCTATTCGAGGATTATACAATATATTTCGTTACTCATTTATATTACCGTATTGATTTCACAATCAAAACAGATAACACTCTTGCAGGAACAGAGACTATTTAAGGTGAATTCGAATACAACCGGACAGATACGATTAATAAAAATCGCACCGGTTCACAATATTCATGAACATAGGAACTCATTTTCTTCTTCATGAAGAAATTAATTTTGATATCAGGAATTTTAGCGCCCATTCACTGACTCAAAGAATAAACTCTCTGACTAGTTTAGTCAAAGAATTTTTCCACATAGGAAATTTTTATTTGGCTGGCGGGAAAAGTTAAAATAATTGGATGTGTTTGTCAAGTTAAAATCAAGTTATTTCAAAATTAGTATAATTATACTAAAAAAGCCGATACGTTTAAGCATCGGCTTTTTGAAACAACTAACTTAAGAAATAACTCTGGCAGGCAATTAAAGCTAATGCCATTACCAAAGCAAACATAAAGAGAAAGAAAACGGCTCCAAATTTGTTCATAGTCTTTTCCAATCTTTTTATTTCAACAATTGCATTTTTTTGGTAATCACATTATTGCCGGAAACAATCCTGTATATATAAGTACCGCTGGCTAATTTATTGCCGAATGAATTTTCAGCATTCCAAACCACATTATGTGATCCTGCTGTTAAATTCTCGTTGATTAATGTCGCTACTTCCCTGCCAAGTATATCATATACTTTCAGACTAACATGCGAAGGTTCAGCAATTGTAAAATTTATTTTCGTAGTCGGATTAAAAGGATTCGGATAATTCTGACTAAGTTCGAATTTATTCGTTAATTCTTCTGGTTCTTCAACCGAGGTAACGTTTGCATCTATTGAAAATTCGCCCTGACCAGTAAAATATGAATACTCGCCATCGTCGGTTTTTGATCTCACTCTCCAATAGTATGTTTTACCTGAAGGCAAATTACTCAATTGATAATTTGTCTGAGACACATTATTGATCACAAGAGAACCAGACATTTCAGGTTCTTCCGCAATCTCCAGTTCATAAGTCAGTGTTGACATTGATTCAGTTGCGTTAACCCATGATAGAACAGGATTGGATGTAGATATCGTAACGCCATCAATAGGACTTCCTAAAATAGACATCGAGGGTGAAGCACCGGCTGAGACAACAAAAAACTGAACTGCCGAATAATCCGAAATTGTAGCCGGCGAACTGGCAAATCTTGATCTTACCTGCCAGTAATATGTCGCTCCAGGAGTTAAACCTGTCAACGTTGTTGACAAATTTGCTGTCCACACAGTTGAAACGGTTGCATTTTGAAGCACTCCTCCGGATGTCGTATTATCCGTGGAGTATAAAACCTGAAATTCATGATTTGAATAAGAACCATTAATAACCCAGTTTAAAACGGGATTTGCAGTAAGAACTGTGAATCCGCCGATTGGCGAAGTTGGAATCGGAATATATGGTGTATTTACTGTTGCCTGTGCATTAACAGTAAAACTTCTTACGGCAGAATATTTATCAACCAAACCTTTATTTGCGATTACCTGCCAATAATAAGTGGTACCGTTTATCAATGGAGTAACAAACTGCGCGAAAAATCCGCTTGTTGTATTTACTCCTCCAAGAACGTTTGAAGTGCCTGTAAGATTACCTGAAAAATCCTGCGCTCCTGTTGTATTGTAAACAACTGTAAAGTCATATCCTGAAGGAACACCGCTTACATACCAGAAAAGTGTTGGCTGTAAATTATTTACGAGCGCCCCGTCACCAGGAGTAAGAAGCACGGGAGTCTGGACATTCAGCACTGATACGTCAGTTTGAAAATTATCTACTGAAGACCAGTCACCAAATGAAACGCCATTATAAACACGCACTTGCCAATAGTAAGTCATATCGCCTTCAAGACCGGCAATTTGTTTGAAATAACTGCTTGTTAGAGGTAATGATACTGCTGAAGCATGATTGAGCATTCCGTTACCGTCAGTGCTGATATCTTCAGCATAACGAACTTCATATTGCAACGTACCACTGAAATTAGTCGGCATCCAATAAAAAGCAACCGAAGATGAATAAACTGTTAATCCGCCTGTGGGATATGTAAGTGAAGGAGGAAGTAGACTACCAGGTCCGGCTACACTCGGTGTGGTGAAGTTGAATAAATCCGACCAGGCAAAAGTTACTCCACCATTATTTGTTGCCGCAACTTGCCAGTAATATGTTTCGCCACCATCAAGACTTAACAATTGAGTATAAAGATCATATGTTAACGCTGTTTCAGTAAAACCGGAATTCAGAACTCCGTTTCCATCTACACTTGAGCTGGTTGAATATCTCACTTTGTATTGAATGAAAGTGCTGTAGCTATAACTAGTCCAATATAAATAAGGCTCAATTGTGTATGATGAAGATGCATTTGATGGAAATAATGGAATCGGTTCTGATAACACGCCGTAAGTAACAAAACTTTCAACAGTGGAATAACCTACAATCGCACCACCGGCTGACACTGCGCGAACTTGCCAATAATATGGAATTCCCGGAGTTAATCCTGCAACTGAAACTACAGTATTTGTAAGTCCGGTTAATTGTAAGGCCGCAACGTCTCCGGCGTATGTTGTTTTATATGTTGTACTATAGAAAACATCATAAGTGAGATTTGAATTATTAGTTGATACGTTCCAGTAAAGTTCAACTGTTGGTGAGATCATTTGTAATCCACCAATTGGAGCTGTTAGGAACGGTGTGATATTCTGAGCAGTTGTAAAACTAAAAGGTCCGAAAGTATTTGCTGCGCCATTATCGGTAATTGTCCAATAATATTTTGTGTTGTTCAAAAGAACAATCGCTGACACATTAGTCGAAAGATCATATGTGTTGACGTTTATTCCCGAAACAGTTATAAGATTTTGTGTCATACCGACATCAGTGGCAATTTTTAATTCATAAGGAGTTCCAGCCGGTAAAGTTGGCCATGAAAAATTCGGCTGAATTGAAACACCTACCGCGTTATTTGCCGGAACAGGTGTGATTCCCTCACCGGTGATGGTAATGTCGTAGTTTGATTCATCCGCATCATCGCTGGTGATATCAATTTCAAAACTGAAAACTCCGTCGGCAGTTGGGGTAATTTGCACCGTGAAAGCTGATGTTGCTGTTCCGCCTGAATTTAAGACAACTGGCAAAGCCGGTGGTGTTAACAGAACATTGCAGTTAACAAAAGTACCGACTGAAATTGCAGAAACAGTAAGATCCGAGCCAAATGTTTCCTCAATAGTATAAATAAAAGATGTTGCTGAACCGGTCGCAAGATAATCGACATCATCACTTCCGGCATCTGGAATCGAAACAGTGATTGGTCTTTGAACATCTATTTCCCCTGGGATTCCGTTTCCCGACACGGCGATATTGTAACTTCCTTCATCGCCATCGGTATTTGTTATATCTATGTCAAAGCTGAAAGCTCCAACTGTTGTTACCGTAACTTCAACATCCACCGTCATTGTTGAATTGTTGAGAGTAGCAGTGAATGGTGTTGAGGGTGTAATCAACCCTATCGTACAGTTTACTTCATTAGATATCGTAAAGGCCGAGACATCCAAGTCCGTTCCAGCAGTTTCCTCTATTGTGTATGTCAGGGTAAATTGAGTACCGGTAGGTTGATTTCCAACAAGGTCTGCCCCACCATCAGTAATTGATGATGCTGCAGGACGCTGCACATCAATTTCCTGAGCAGCAAGTGGAAAATGAGCAAGGAACAGTAACGAAAATAATACTGTCAATCTGGTAAAGTATTTCATAATGCACCTTTCATATTGTCAATGAAATGTTTAATTCGTATTTATAATAAATTTGAGCACCCGTCGTGAATTCTTTTTTGGGATAAATAGAATAA
>CAZEXO010000104.1:0-11980 GCA_964516545.1 uncultured Melioribacteraceae bacterium | reverse complement strand
TTATGGGATTTTTGGGATCGGGGAATACACCGGTTCCTTTACAACCAGACGAAGTGAAGAGAATTGTCGGTAGAATATCAAAGAGCGATGACACTGAAAGAACCGAAACAATTTTCCGTAGCGGTGATTTCGTTAAAATTATTGATGGTCCATTCAATAACTTCTCTGGATTTATTCAGGAAGTGAATGAAGAAAAAATGAAAGTTAAGGTAATGGTTTCAATTTTCGGAAGAAAAACTCCGGTTGAAATAGATTTTGTACAAGCTGAATTAGAAAAATAAAATAAAAATAGGTCGATCCATGGCTAAGAAAATTACTGGTTACATCAAATTGCAAATTCCTGCAGGGCAAGCTAATCCATCTCCACCAGTTGGCCCCGCGTTAGGTCAAAAAGGCGTTAACATTATGGAATTTTGCAAGCAGTTTAATGCGAAAACAGCAGATAAGGCAGGACTCATTATTCCTGTTGTTATTACGGTATTTCATGATAAATCATTTACATTTATCACAAAAACTCCTCCTGCTGCCGTTCTTTTAAAGAAAATGGCTAATATTCCTAAAGGTTCTGCAGAACCGAATAAAAATAAGGTGGCCAAATTATCACGAAAGCAGTTGAGAGAAATTGCTGAAACAAAAATGCCTGACTTAAACGCGCATGATGTTGAACACGCGACAAACATGATTGCAGGTACGGCTCGTAGTATGGGTATAACAGTAGAAGACTAACAAAATTTTATAACTGAATTAAAAGTGTGGCAGAACCATGAAAGAATCAAAAAGAATTAAAGAAGCAAGATTAAAAATCGATAAGAATAAAGAATATTCAATCACCGAAGCAGTTCAACTGCTTAAGGAAGCTTCTAAAGTTAAATTTAATGAATCGCTTGATTGCGCTATTCGTTTGGGTGTTGACCCTCGTCATGCCGACCAGATGGTTCGCGGTACAGTATCATTACCACACGGCACCGGAAAACAAGTGCGAGTTTTGGTTATTACCAAGGGAACCGCCGCCGAAGATGCTTTGGCTGCCGGAGCCGATTATGCCGGTTTTGAGGATTATTTCGAAAAGATTAAAAACGGTTGGGCTGATGTAGATGTGATAATCGCAACTCCCGACTCAATGGGTGAATTGGGTAAACTTGGTAAAGTGTTAGGACCAAAAGGACTTATGCCTAATCCTAAAAGTGGTACAGTTACAAAAGATGTTGTTACGGCTGTAAAAGAAGTAAAAGCCGGTAAGATTGAATTCCGTGTCGACAAAACCGGAATAGTTCATACATCTTTAGGTAAACTTAACTTTAGCGCTGATCAACTGGTTGATAATACAAGAGCTTTTTTGCAGACGATTATAAAAATGAAACCATCTTCAGCAAAAGGTCAGTATGTAAAGAGTCTTTATTTATCGTCAACAATGGGTCCGGGAATTAAAATTTCGCGGGATGAAACAGCAACAGCTTAAATAAGAAATTACGCACTCATAGTATAGAAATGCTTCTAATTTCATATACTGAATGTAAATAGGAATAGAGGTAAGATGAATACGTCAGAAAAAGCTGAGATAATTTCTCAGATAGTGAAAAATCTGAATGAATCCACAGCAGTATTCCTTGTTGATTACAACGGGATTAATGTTGAAGATATCAATGGACTTCGTTCGAAATTCAAAGAAGCCAATATTACCTATAAAGTATACAAAAATACCCTTTTCAACCGGGCGATGAAAGAAGTCGGCGGTTATGACAAACTTGAAAACCTTCTCAAGGGTATGACTGGTTATATTTTTACGGGTGAAAATTATGTAGCAGCTGCAAAAATCATAAAAGATTATTCAAGTGATAAAAGTAAATTTTCACTGAAGGGATGCTACATCGAATCGGACTTCTTCGGAGCTGATCAGCTCAACACAATTGCTTCGATGCCAACTAAGGACGAAATAATGTCTGGTATCGTGAGAGCGGTAGCAGCACCTGCATCAGGTATAGTTGGTGCAATAAATGCCGTTATGAGAGATATCGTTACTTTGGTTGATGAAATCTCAAAGAAAAAGGCTGCATAGTTTTATTCGATTTTGAAATTTAATTAATATCAGGAGTTATAAAATGTCAGAAAAAGTGCAAGAAATCGTTGACAAAATTAAAGTTCTCTCTTTAGTTGAAGCATCTGAATTAAAGAAAGCATTGGAACAAGAATTTGATGTAACCGCTGCTGCCCCTGTTATGATGGGTGGTTTTATGCCTGGCGCCGGCCCAGCTGCAGCTGCCGAAGAAGAAAAAACTGAATTTGATGTAATCTTGACAGGAGTTGGCGACAAAAAGATCAACGTTATTAAAGTTGTTCGTACTCATACCGGACTTGGTCTGAAAGAAGCAAAAGACCTGGTTGAATCTGTTCCTAAACCAGTTAAAGAACAAATCAGCAAAGACGAAGCAGAAAAAATTAAAGCTGAGTTTGAAGAAGCTGGTGCAACTGTACAATTAAAGTAACAGGTGTTGTCAACTACATAGGTTTTAGAAAATCATAAAAGTGATAGGGTGGAGTAGTCCGCCTTATCACTTTTTATAATTGTTTAAGCGGTCAACGCTATAAAATTTAATGGAGGTTAGGGTTGAAGGATTATAAAATCAACAAAAAAACTAATAGAATAACCTTCGCGGAAATTCAATCTGCTATCAAGGTTCCGGATCTTTTGAATATTCAGTTGGAGAGTTTTGAAGAATTTCTCCAATTAAAAATTCATCCTTTAAAAAGGGAAGATAAAGGACTTCAGGCTGTTTTCAATGCTAACTTTCCCATACTTGATAACAAAGAATTTTATCGACTGGATTTTATTGAATATGCAATCGAAAAGCCAAGATTTTCTATTGCTGAATGCGAAGAAAGAGGTTTAACATTTTCCGCTCCCTTAAAAGCTAAATTAAGATTATCTACTCGTGATGATGAAACTCAGGAATATGTGAATTCAGTTGAACAGGAAGTATATCTGGGTAACCTTCCATTTATGACAGAAGCCGGTACATTCTTAATTAATGGCGCTGAAAGAGTTATCGTAAGTCAGTTACATCGTTCACCCGGTGTGGCTTTTGCTCAGAATGTTCACCCGAACGGAACACCAATCTATTCTGCCAGAATTATTCCTTTCAGAGGAAGCTGGGTAGAATTTGCTACCGATATCAATCATGTTTTATACATATATATAGATAGAAGAAAGAAATTTCCCTCAACTACTTTATTAAGAGCGCTCGGATATGAAACCGATGAATCTATTCTGAATTTGTTCAGTTTGATTGAGGTAGTTGAAACGAAAAAACTTAATAACGAAACACATAATGGACGTATTGTTGCCGAGGATGTTATTGATCTTAAAACAGGTGAGATTTTTGCTGCTAAAGATGAAGAATTGAATGAGGAAAAAATTGAGCTGATTCAGGATTCCTCAGTTACATCTATCAAACTGATAAATGCAGAGACTTCACCCGATCAGGATCTTGTAATAAATACACTTAAAAAAGATACAGCTACAACAAAAGAAGAAGCTTTGTTCGCTATTTACAGACAATTAAGATCCGGTGAAGCCCCCGACCTTGAAACTGCAAGCGCACTTCTTGATAAATTGTTCTTCAACGATAAAAGATATGACTTAGGCGATGTTGGCAGATTTAGAATGAATGATAAGCTTGGGCTAAATATTCCAATGGATGTTCGCGTCCTTACTGTTGAAGATATTATTGTTATCATGAAAAACATGATAAAACTTAAAAACGGTAATGTAAACGTTGATGATATAGACCATTTGGGTAACAGACGTGTTAGAACAGTAGGCGAGCAACTGCAGCAGCAGTATAATGTAGGCTTAGCAAGAATGGCTCGTACGATTCGCGAAAGAATGAATATGCGCGACACGGAAAATATGCAACCGCAGGATCTTGTAAATGCCAGAACCATAAGCAGCGTAATAAATGCCTTTTTCGGGACTAATCAATTATCTCAGTTCATGGATCAAACAAATCCATTATCTGAGCTTACACACAAAAGAAGAGTTTCTGCTTTAGGCCCGGGAGGTCTCACAAGAGAGCGCGCCGGTTTCGAAGTTCGTGACGTTCACCATTCTCATTACGGACGTTTATGCCCAATCGAAACGCCTGAAGGTCCAAACATCGGACTGATTTCTTCACTGACAATATATTCACGAGTAAATCATTATGGTTTCCTTGAAACTCCATATCGAAAAGTGAAAGATGGGAAAGTATCAAACTCAGTTGAATATATGAGCGCTGATCAGGAAGATGAATTTATTATCGCTCAGGCAAATGCACCGCTGGATGAACAAAACAGATTTATCAGAGATCGTGTGAAATGCAGAATTCGTGACGAATATCCTGTTTTACTTCCTAACGAAGTTCAATATATGGATGTTGCTCCCGCTCAAATAGTTAGTGCTGCGGCTTCTTTGATTCCGTTTCTTGAGCATGATGACGCTAACCGTGCCCTCATGGGATCTAACATGCAACGTCAGGCAGTTCCTCTGCTTGTTCCTGAAGCTCCAATTGTTGGAACAGGAATGGAAGCAAAAATTGCCCGTGATTCACGTTCGGTTGTTGTTGCCGAAGATAACGGAGTTGTTGAGTATAGTGACGCCAAAAAAGTGATTGTAAAATATGAAGTTGATCCTAATAGTCGTGAAGCTCTTGTCGGTTTTGACGACGAAAGAAGAGTAGAGTATTTGTTCTCGAAATTTTCCGGAACTAATCAGGAAACATGCTTTAACCAAAAACCAATTGTTAAAAGCGGTGATAAAGTTAAAAAAGGTGATGTTTTAGCTGATGGTCCTGCAATAGATCATGGTGAATTGGCTCTTGGTAAAAACGTTTCTGTTGCATTTATGCCTTGGCGAGGATACAATTTCGAGGATGCTATCATAATCAGCGAAAGACTTGTTGCTGACGATATTTTCACTTCAATTCACATAGAAGAATTTGAACTCCAGGTTCGGGAAACTAAACGTGGCGAGGAAGAACTTACCCGCGATATTCCAAATGTAAGCGAAGAAGCGACAAAAAATCTTGACGAAGATGGTATTGTAAGAGAAGGCGCTGAGGTTAAAGAAGGTGATATTCTGATTGGTAAAATTACACCTAAAGGTGAAACCGATCCTACGCCCGAAGAAAAATTATTGAAAGCTATTTTCGGAGATAAGGCTGGTGATGTAAAAGATGCATCTCTTAAAGCGCCTCCAGGATTGAAAGGCACGGTTATTAAAACCAGACTTTTCAGCAGAAAAAGAAAAGATGCCGATTCAAAGAAAATTGAAAAGAAACAGCTGGATAGTTTAGATAAAGAATATACACATAAACGCAACTCTCTTTATTCCAAGCTGATTGAGAAACTAACTCGAATAAGTTTGGCTCAGACATCAACCGGTGTAAGAGACCTTGATGGTAGTGTTGTATTACGTAACGGAACGGTGATAAAGGAAAACACTTACGCTTCTGTGGATGATGTAACTAAACTTGATTACACGCAGGATTGGTTTAAAAAGGAAGAAACCAACGGAATGATAAAAGAGTTATTCGCTAATTACTTTGATCTTCTCTCAGATATTGAAGAGGATTATAAACGCGAAAAACTGAAAATTCAGGCAGGCGATGAACTACCTCCTGGAATTACCCAGCTTGCAAAAGTTTATGTTGCCAAAAAAAGAAAATTATCCGTCGGTGATAAGATGGCAGGAAGACATGGTAACAAGGGTGTTGTTGCTAAACTTGTTCCGGCTGAAGACATGCCATATCATGAAGACGGCACCCCGGTAGACATCGTTCTTAATCCGCTTGGTGTTCCTTCCCGCATGAACCTTGGTCAGTTATACGAAACTGCTCTTGGATGGGTCGGTAAGAAATTAGGGCTGAAATTCGAAACACCAATTTTTGACGGAGCAAAATATACCGACGTTGAACAATGGATTAACGAAGCAAATCTTGATGAAGGAAGTAAAGCAACTTTATATGATGGAAGATCAGGTGAAAAATTCCATCAGAAAGTAACATGCGGATATATATATATGCTAAAACTTGGTCACATGGTTGATGATAAAATTCATGCTCGTTCAATTGGACCATACTCGTTAATTACACAACAACCTCTGGGCGGTAAAGCTCAGTTCGGTGGTCAGAGATTCGGTGAAATGGAGGTTTGGGCGCTCGAAGGTTATGGTGCTGCTCATATTCTTCAGGAAATTCTGACAATTAAAAGTGATGATGTGGCAGGTAGAGCCAAAACTTATGAGTCAATTGTTAAGGGTGAAAATTTACAGGAACCGAATATTCCTGAAGCCTTTAACGTATTACTCAAAGAGTTACAGGGTCTCGGACTTGATGTGAAAATTAACTAGTTAAACGACATTGAGGAGAATTATTTATGAAACAAAAGACTCAAGAACCGAAAATTAAAAATATAGAAAAGTTAACAATTAGTTTAGCTAGTCCTGATGATATTCTGTCAAAGTCTCACGGTGAGGTTACAAAACCAGAGACAATTAATTATCGATCATTCAGACCGGAAAAAGACGGACTTTTCTGCGAGAAAATTTTCGGTCCGGTTAAAGACTGGGAATGCGCGTGCGGAAAATATAAAGGAATCAGGTATAAAGGAATTGTTTGCGATAGATGCGGTGTTGAAGTTACGCTCAAAAGTGTTAGACGTGAAAGAATGGGGCACATTTCGCTTGCTGTTCCGGTTGTTCACATTTGGTTCTTCAAAGCCTTACCTTCAAAAATTGGTAATATCATTGGAATGACAACAAAAGAACTTGAAAAAGTTATTTACTATGAATCTTATGTTGTTATTAACCCGGGACCAACCGGCTTGTCAAGAAAAGATCTTATTTCAGAAGACCAATATTTTGAAATATTAAATTCGCTTCCGCATGATAATGATTCGCTTGATGATACCGATCCAAATAAATTTGTTGCCCGAATCGGCGGCGACGCTGTAAAAGTATTACTTAAAGAAACTGATATAGAGACAACTTTTCTTAGTCTGAAAGCGCGGCTGAAAGAAGAAACTTCCCAGCAGAAACGAAGCGATATTCTGAAACGCCTGCGTGTTCTCGAATCATTCAGAGAGCGTGAAGATAAAGTTAAAAATATGCCTGAGTGGATGGTACTTAGCGTAGTTCCGGTTATACCGCCGGAGTTAAGACCGCTTGTTCCTCTTGAAGGCGGCAGATTCGCAACTAGTGATCTGAATGATTTGTACAGAAGAGTTATCATCAGAAACAACAGATTAAAAAGACTTATTGACATAAAAGCCCCCGAAGTTATTTTAAGAAACGAAAAAAGAATGCTTCAGGAGGCTGTTGATGCTTTATTCGATAATTCAAGAAGAGGCAGCGCCGTAAGAAGTGATGGTAACAGACCGTTAAAATCTTTGAGCGATATGTTGAAAGGTAAACAAGGTCGTTTCCGTCAGAATTTGTTGGGAAAACGTGTTGATTATTCCGGGCGTTCAGTTATAGTTGTCGGTCCTGAATTAAAATTACATCAATGCGGATTGCCTAAAGATATGGCGGTTGAATTATTCAAACCGTTTGTGATAAGAAAATTAATTGACAGAGGTTACTACAAAACAGTTAAGAGTGCAAGAAAAGCTGTTGATCGTAAAGATCCTGTTATCTGGGATATTCTCGAAAAACTTATTGAAGGGCATCCTGTTATGTTAAACCGCGCTCCAACTCTTCACAGATTGGGCATACAGGCATTCCAACCGATACTTATTGATGGCAAAGCTATTCAATTACACCCGATGGTTTGTACTGCATTTAACGCGGATTTCGATGGCGACCAGATGGCCGTCCATGTTCCTCTTTCATATGAAGCACAATTGGAAGCAGGTTTACTCATGCTCAGCAGCCATAACATCCTTTCTCCACAGAACGGAACTCCGATCGTAGTGCCTACGCAGGATATCGTTCTTGGATGTTACTACTTAACTAAAGTAATGCCCGGAGCCAAAGGCGAAGGAATGATTTTCTCTAATCTTGAAGAAGTTATCATTGCGTATGATAATAAAGTGGTTGATCTGCATGCCAAGATAAAAGTTAAAGTTAGCGGCGAATTTATTGAAACCACAACAGGCAGAGTGATTTTTAACAGGATCGTGCCGGATGAAATGGGATTCTTTAATGAACTTCTCATAAAGAAAATATTCAGTGGTTTTATTTATAAAATGTTTATCAAACTTGGTAATCAAAGAACAGCAAAATTCCTTGATGATCTCAAAGAACTTGGTTACAGATATGCCACTGCGGGTGGAATATCAATTAGCTTCAGCGATATGCTTGTTCCGGCTGAAAAAACTGCTCTGATCGATGATTCAAATCAAAAAGTAAGTGCGATCTTAAATGAACATGAGCAGGGTCTTATTACGGATGCTGAACGTTATAATAAAATTATTGACGTCTGGACTCATACTACAAATAATGTTGCCCGGACTCTCATGGATAGAATTAAGAACGATAAAAATGGTTTTAACTCATTGCATATGATGGTTGATTCCGGTGCGAGAGGTTCTCAGGAACAGGTAAGACAGCTCGCTGGTATGCGCGGTCTGATGATGAAACCGCAAAAGACACTCAAGGGTTCATCAGGTGAGATTATTGAAAATCCGATTGTCGCCAACTTTAAAGAAGGATTGTCTGTTCTCGAATATTTCATCTCGACTCACGGTGCAAGAAAAGGTCTTGCCGATACAGCTCTTAAAACAGCTGACGCCGGTTATCTGACAAGAAGACTCTGCGACGTTGCCCAGGATGTGATTATTTCTGAGATTGATTGTGGAACAATCAGAGGTATATATATATCAGCACTTAAGGATATAGAACTTGAACGTGAACCACTTGCAGAAAGAATTATTGGACGTGTTGCCAATGAAGATGTATATGATCCTAAAACAGATGAAATAATTATTGAAGCCGGCGAGCTGATAACTGAAGAAATTGCCGAACGAATAGATGATGCTAATATAGATTCTGTTTATATACGAACCGTGCTTACATGCGAATCAAAACGCGGTGTTTGCGCTAAATGTTACGGACGTAACCTTACCACAGGACACTTGGTTGAAATTGGCGAAGCCGTTGGAATAATTGCAGCACAATCTATTGGTGAACCGGGTACTCAGCTTACTCTCAGAACTTTCCATCTTGGTGGTACTTCTTCGCGTATTGCAAGTCAATCACAAGTTGAATCTAATACTGCTGGTATCGCAAAATATGATAAGATTAATTTCGCGATTAAGAAAGATTTCTTCGGTCAAGCCAAAGTCGTAATTGGACGACGCGGTGCAATTGGTATTTATGACGGTGACGGTCGCCAGGTTAAGAAATTTGATATACCATATGGCGCTGAGCTGATTGTTGAAGATGGACAGGAAATTAAGAAAGGTCAACCGCTTTATAATCATGACCCGTATAATGCTGTTATTATTACTGATATTTCCGGACGTGTAAGTTTCATTGATTGTATTGATAATAATACAATTCAGCAGGTAGCAGATGAGCAAACCGGACACGTTCAAAAAGTAGTTATAGAATCAAAAGATAAAACTTTGACGCCTAGTATTTTGGTCAGAGGAGAAGATGGCAACGAAAAATTGTTCAATCTTCCGATAGGTGCATATCTTAACGTTGATGAAAATGAATTGATTCCGGCTGGTACCGTTGTGGCAAAAATTTCGAAAGCAGTTTCGAAAACCAGAGATATTACCGGCGGTCTTCCTCGTGTTACCGAATTATTCGAAGCACGCAGTCCTCACGATCCGGCAGTTGTGTCCGAAATTGAGGGAACAGTAAAATTCGGTGCGAAAAAGAAAGGATCACGCGAAATTATTATTGAATCATTCGATAAATCAGTACAAAAAGTATATAATGTGCCTTACGGTAAACATGTTCTTGTTCAGGAAAATGATGAAATTCCAGCCGGCGAAAGAATCACTGATGGACCAATTGATCCTCATGATATTTTGAAGATTAAAGGTACCAACGCGGTTCAGGAATATCTTGTTAATGAAATTCAGGACGTATATCGTTTACAGGGTGTGAAAATAAATGACAAACACATTGAGATTATTGTTCGTCAGATGTTACAAAAGCTTAGAGTTATTTCATCCGGCGATACTAATTTTATTGAAGAAGACCTTGTTGACAGAATTAAATTTATTCAGGAAAACGAGCGAATCAGAATTATGGTTTTTGTAGAGGATCCAGGTCAGTCAAAATTCATAAAAGGCTCATTGACACCCAAATTGAAAGCGCGTGAAATTAATACCGACCTCCAACGCAAAGGCAGAACAGAAATGGTTGTTCGTGATACTGAACCAGCAACTTTTGAAAATATTCTGCTAGGCATTACTCAAGCTGCTCTCTCTACCGAGAGCTGGATTTCTGCAGCCTCATTCCAGGAAACAACAAAGGTATTAACAAATGCGGCTACAGCTGCTAAGTTTGATACACTGATTGGTTTAAAGGAAAATGTCGTGATGGGTCACAAAATTCCAGCTGGAACCGGACTAAAAAAATACAAAAATATTATTCTTGCTCTCGAAGAAGTTAAGAAAGAAGATGATAGCAATGAATTGGTTGAGGAAAGTAAAGAGCAATCTTAGGTTTTTTCAACAAAAACATAAAAAGGCTACTTGACAATTAGAGGTAATATCTCTAAATTAAGGGTCTGAATTTTTGATTAACCGATAAAATTTGGAGGAAATACGTGCCAACAATAAACCAGTTGGTTAGAAATGGAAGAGCGAAAGTTGTATCAAAGAACAAGGCACCTGCACTTGCATCTTGTCCACAGAAAAGAGGTGTATGTACAAGGGTTTATACAACTACTCCCAAAAAACCTAACTCAGCTCTGAGAAAAGTAGCGAGAGTCAGATTAACTAACGGAATTGAAGTTACAGCATACATCCCAGGCGAAGGGCACAATTTGCAGGAACACTCTATTGTATTGATTAGAGGTGGAAGAGTGAAAGATTTACCTGGTGTTAGATATCATATATTAAGAGGAACACTTGATACGAGCGGTGTTGAAGATAGAAAGCAAGGAAGATCTAAATACGGAACCAAAAAACCAAAAGCAAAGTAGTGAGTTATGAGAAAAAGAAGAGCTGAAAAAAAGTACATTAAACCTGATCCAAAGTATGGTGATTTGCTGGTATCGAAGTTCATTAACTATATTATGTTGGATGGTAAGAAATCTACCGCACGAAAATTAATTTATGAAAGCTTCGACATAATTGAAAAGAAAGTAAAAAAACCAGCATTGGAAGTCTTTAAGAAGGCCGTCAGTAATGCACAACCACTTGTTGAAGTAAGAAGCCGGAGAGTTGGTGGGGCAACATACCAGGTACCTATGGAAGTAAGATCAGAAAGAAGAATTGCTCTTGCACTCAGATGGTTAAAGACTTATGCCCGTGACAGAAAAGATAAATCTATGGCTGCAAAACTTGCTGCAGAACTTATGGCAGCTGCTAATGGTGAAGGATCTACGGTTAAGAAAAAAGATGATACGCACAGAATGGCTGAAGCAAATAAAGCTTTTGCTCATTACAAGTGGTGATTTCTTGTGATTTTTATTGTTTCGAATTTTTTATGAAAGGTTAATATGGCTAAGAAACGCGTTGGTATCGATAAGGTAAGAAATATTGGAATTATGGCGCACATCGACGCCGGTAAAACAACAACAACAGAAAGAATTCTGTTTTATACTGGTAAAGTTCATAGAATTGGTGAAGTTCATGATGGCGCTGCCACAATGGACTGGATGGAACAGGAAAAGGAACGCGGTATCACAATTACAAGTGCCGCCACAACAGCTTTCTGGAAAGATCACCAAATAAATATTATTGATACACCAGGTCACGTTGACTTTACAGTGGAAGTTGAACGTTCTTTGAGAGTATTGGATGGCGCTATTGCACTTTTTTG
>CAZEXO010000103.1:6076-12097 GCA_964516545.1 uncultured Melioribacteraceae bacterium | reverse complement strand
TAGTATTCCCCCCAAAAATTCCTTCACCCTGTTTTTCAAGTACACCAATTACCTCAAGCGCAACACCTTTTAATTTTATTTTTTTGTTCAGTGGATCTTTATCATCGAATAAACCTTGAGCAATCGCCCGACCAATCAGACAAACATTTCTGTTGGAATTATATTCCAGCTCTGAAAAAAATCTTCCTTTCACTGGAATTGAACTTGAAGTTTTTTCATACTCATGATTTGTTCCGACAACCAGATTCACAGTTAAGGATTTTCCCCTGTATTTTCCCGGAATATTAAATACTCTTTTAAGAGGAGCCATGTATGAAGGTATTGAAAGATTTTCGTGAAGTTTTTCAAATTGCTCAAAGGAGATATCTTTTCTATTTCTTGCTTCAAAATAATCATTCGTCGTGAACCACTCAAATTTGTCAATATACAAAACATCGTTGCCGAGTTTTGAGATCGCATCAGTGAAAGCTGTTCGAAGACCAATTATAGCTGTTGACATGGTTGTTACCGCAACGATTCCTATAATTATCCCAAGAGTAGTAAGAACTGATCTTACTTTATTGCTAACAAGAGATTTAAGAGAAATCTTAATTCCTTCGGATATGTCGATTAGCATTAAACGAAGCATGAACAGCCAATTATAAAATACTTTTATTTTTAATAGTCTAATTAGGTTTGTAAGTTAAAAAAACTTAACTCATTATCCAAACAATTTATCGTACGAGAATTTAGATCGAATAAAAACCGTCATGATAAAAGTATGACGGTTTTTATTTAGAAAATATTTTTACTCAAATCTTAATGCTTCTATTGGATCAAGATTCGAAGCTTTATAGGCGGGATACGTTCCGAAAAGTATACCGATAAAAACACATATTACAACACCAACCATGACATAATCAAAAGGAATAACAGCGGTTGCATCTAAGAATGAGCCGGCAATATTTCCCACAAAAACGCCGGAGACAATTCCAATAATACCTCCCAGTAGACACAGTACAACTGCCTCGGTGAGAAATTGTATCAATACACTTCTGCGTTTGGCGCCGATAGCTTTTCTTATGCCGATCTCACGTGTTCTTTCAGTTACCGAAACCAGCATGATATTCATTATTCCAACTCCGGCTGCAAGTAAGGCGATTGCGGCAACTACAAACGCGCCAATCCTAACGCCGGAAGTAATATCATTTATCTGAGCAAGAATTGACTGGTTGGAGTAAATCTCAAAATCATTTTCTTCACCGGGAGGTACTTTCCTGATTGTTCTGAAATAGCCCTCTGTTTTTTCGATAATTTCTTCATAATCGTTTCTTGAGTTAGAGGCAACAGTAATATTAACACTGTTGGATCTTTTTCCATAAAATGTTTGATAGGTAGTTATCGGTAGAATAGTAAAATTACCCTGGCTTTGTCCGAATATTTCACCCTTATCTTCAAGAACTCCAATAACTCTTAGTTTATTACCGTCAACCCAAACTTCCTGACCAATAGGGTCTACAAATTGGAATAATTTTTCCGCTACATCAAAACCCAGAATAACAACGCGTTCATATCTTCTAACATCGTTTTCATTGATGGCTCTTCCTTTTTCAACTTCCCAGGTATTATTTGGGAAAGAGCCGGGAGTACAACCGCAAATTGCAACATTCGGATTTGTCTCTTCTGATCTGTATTTAACAATCTTAGCGCCCTGCCATTGTTCGGCGCCGGTGGATTTAGCATCAACTAATTTATCAGAGAGCTCATAATATTCATCCAGAGTTATATCTCGTCTGTTTCTAATTTTTGATCTTTCCTCGCGACCTCCTGTTTGGACAGCAGGCCATTTTTGTATTTGAAATGTATTCTGACCTAACTGTGAAACGCCTTCTTCAATACTTGTTTGAAGCATGGCAATAATTGTGCTTATAGCAATAATCGAAAATATTCCGACAATTATTCCGAGTATCGTAAGACTTGATCTCAATTTGTTGGCGTTCAACGAGTTGAGCGCTACTTTTAATATTTCCATTATTCATACCTCAATGCTTCTACAGGATCTAATTTGGCAGCGGCGTATGCCGGGGCATATCCGGAGATAACTCCTGTGATAAGTGAAATAATAATCGCAAGTATAACCGAATCAACTTGAACAGATGTTGGTAAAAACTGATTGATAACCATACTTAAAATAACAGCGAGCATAAGTCCGATTAGTCCTCCTAAAAGGCAAATTATTGCTGATTCATATAAAAACTGTCCTAGAATTGTTCTTTTTTTCGCGCCGATTGCTTTTCTTATTCCTATTTCACGGGTTCTTTCTTTAACAGAAACAAACATTATATTCATAATACCGATTGCTCCTACAAAAAGAGATAAACCTGTGATGAATAATCCTGCAATTTGTATTACGCCGACTATTGAATCAATTTCGGCTAACAATCCTTCCTGCTGATTAATTGAAAAGTCATCGGCTTCATTATACTTCAGTCCGCGAATTCTTCTCATTAACCCGAGTGCTTCTTCTTCAACATCATGAATGGCAAGCGCATTTTCTGCCCTGACGTTTATCGTGATTGAACCACGGGATTCATTAGAAAAATACTTAAAGACACAACCAATGGGCATAAAAGCCTGGTTATCAGGATTCATATTTCCCATTAACCAGCTACCCTGCTCATCAAGAATTCCAACCACTTTGAATTTTTTTCCCTGAACCTTAACAATTTTGTCTATGCCGTCATTATTCGGAAAAAGTTCGTTGGCAATACTGTAACCTAATACAATAACATCCCTCGAACCATTACTTTCCAAAACATTAATAAAACGTCCGGCTCTAAAAGTTAAGTTTGTGGTTCTGATATAATCATCAGATGTTCCTGTGATAGAAACATATTCAACGATTCTATCGTTATGTTTAATTGTCTTATTAGCCCGTTTTGAAGGAGCGACCGCTGCCGGTAATTTTGCTAATTCTTTAAATTGTCTATAATCTTCAATGGAGATATCTTTTCTGTTTCTTAATTCCCACCAAGGGATATCGTTATTAAACCATGCCCATTTATCAATATATAAGTTATCGCTGCCGAGAGACGCCACACCATCCTGAAAAGCAAGATCGATACCTTTAATTGCTGTTGACATTAATACCACGGAAGTAATTCCAATAACGATTCCGAGCGTGGTTAAAATCGCTCTTGCCTTGTTTGCTTTTATTGCCCTGAGTGAAATAGCAAGGCCTTCTTTTAATTCGAAGATAAAGTTATTCATCTTCCCCCCGATTTATAAAGATGCGTTATTTTTTTTCGGTACGTATCTATTCTCAACTTCGAAATCTGCTTCAATAAGACCGTCCTTTAATTTTATAACACGGGCTGCATGATTGGCGATATATTCTTCGTGAGTAACAAGAATTATTGTATTGCCGTTTTCATAAATCGTGTTAAACAGACTCATAATATCTTCACCCGTTTTGCTGTCAAGGTTACCAGTCGGTTCATCAGCAAGAATTATCGCTGGATCTGTTACAAGCGCCCGTGCGATTGCCACACGTTGTCTTTGACCGCCCGATAATTCGTTTGGTCTGTGAGTCATTCTGTCTTCGAGCCCGACATTTGTTAAAGCAATTTTTGCTCTTTCTTTTCTTTCATGAGCGGGAACTCCGGCATAAATAAGTGGAAGTTCCACATTATGAAGCGCATCTGATCTGGGCAGAAGGTTGAATGTTTGAAATACAAATCCGATTTCCTTATTTCTAATTGTCGCAAGATCATTATCATTCATCTCACTCACGTTTTGTCCTTTGAAATTATATAGTCCGGATGTAGGTGTATCCAGACACCCCAGCATATTCATTAGAGTGGATTTACCGGAACCAGACGGACCCATAATTGCTACATACTCGTTTTTATTTATCGTTAAAGATACATCAGCCAGAGCGTGTACTTCTTCCGAACCGACCTGATATATCTTTGATATATGTTCTATTGTTATGATGTTCATGTCATTTCGTCCGAGTTAATTATTATTTTGAGGTTTTTCCCTTATCCGGTCCGTCTTTCTTTTCCTGAACCATTATTTTAGAATCCTTAGCAAGATCTTTTGAAATTGCTTTATAAGGTCCGGTTATAACCATTTCATCACCTTTCAAACCGCTGAGAATCTCAATGTATGTATCATCACTGATTCCGGTTTTTACCTCAATCATTTTAGCAGTATTATCCTGTGCGACAAAAACAACTTCTTTCGGTTTATTTTTGCTTTTATTTTCTTTTGGTTTCGGCATATCTTGATTATCACCTTCCTGAAAAACTATCGGAGTCATTTCGGCCCTGGCTGTAACAGATTGAATTGGAACAGATTTAACTCTCACTTTCGTTTCTGTTTCAATATCAGCGTCACATGACATTCCCGGACGAATATTAACATCTTTATCTATTAATAAAATTTTCACTTCAAAATTCACAACTTCGTCCTGCGTACCGAGCGCAGAAGTTAGAGCGCTGTTACCAATCTGACTGACAATTCCCGTAAATTGTTTGTCACCAAAAGCATCAATTTCTACTCTGGCAGTATCGCCAACAGAAATAAGTACAACATCATTTTCATCAACTTCTACATTTGCTTCCATTTGGTCGAGATTAGCTACTGTCATTAGATGTGTACCCTGGCTAAAAGAGCTTCCGAGCACCCTTTCGCTCATCTCAACATTTAGTAAACTAATAGTACCATCCATCGGTGAGAACATCGTTGTTTTATCCAATTCAACAACTGCATCGTTATAAGCTTCAGTTGCCTGAGCCACGGCGGCTTTTTGCGCTTCATAAGCACCATCACTTTGAAGATAGTTTGATTTACTTAAATCAATATCCGCCTGACTAGCTAAACCTTTTTCAAACAATCCCTGAGCTCTTTCATATTCTGCTTTAACCTGATCCAAAGTAGCTTTTCTCATTTTTAACTGAGCTTGTGATGCTTGAAGATTTGCTTCTGCCTGGTTTCTTCTTGCAATATATTGTTCCGGTTTTATTCTTATCAGTAATTGTCCTCTTCTGACAAGATCACCTTCTTCAACGGGAAGATCGACAATTTCGCCAGTTACTTCAGGTCTCAGCTCAACTTTATCCACTGGGTTAATTTTACCCGTTGCAGCTACTATCTGAGTAATTGTTCTGAGCTCAACTTTTTCGGTATTTACCGAAATTATTTCTTCTTTATTGCCACCTGCAACAACAAGTAAAACGAGAATTACTAATAACAATCCAATCGCACTAAAAATTATTAATTTCTTTTTTGACTTTTTTGACTTACCGTTAGCCATGAGGTTAATCTCCTAAATTAAGATTTATTCATATTTTGCGTATTCTAATTGCCCCAGATAATTAAGCAGCGTATCTTTTAACCGATAGAACTCAAACTCAGAATTGATTCTGTTTCTTAATGCGTCGGTATAATCACGATCTGACTGAAGAACATCAAGAATTGTCCCTGAACCTAAATTGTATCTTTCATAATTAATACGTCTGTTTTCTTCCGCTGATTTAACATTGTTACGAGCAACATCCAATTGTTTTTTCGCAGCTACAACATCAAGGTAACCTTGCTTAATCTGAATTTTTATTTGACGTTCCAGAGCATTTAAGTCTTCTTCGGCATTTTTTACGCCAATTTTTGCAAATTCAATTTGTCTGTCGGTATTCCAGTTGGAGAAAAGCGGCAGATTGATTGATAGACCTGCTGATAGTACCTTTCTGTCGAATAATTTATCCATTGATATTGCACTTGACGAATAGGAATAATCACCGGTTATACTTGGGAATAATCCGCCACGAGCGATAGTTACTCCGCTTTTTGCGCTCTCAAGTGTTAATTCCTGCGCTTTATAGTCCGGACGATTTGAAAGCGCATCGTCAACCATAATTTTTATATCCTTAAATTCACTTAATGCAACACCTGTGTCTGCTTCCTGTCCTTCGAACGGATCGACGAATTCGTACTCTTCCAAAACATCAAGTGACAGGTAATTAAGTAATGTACTTTTAG
>CAZEXO010000103.1:0-6066 GCA_964516545.1 uncultured Melioribacteraceae bacterium | reverse complement strand
TTAGCATTTTCATAACCATTTTCAGCCTGGATAGCCAAAAGTTCTGCATTTCCCAATTGCACCTGTTGTGTGTAAACATCAGCAAGTGGAACAGAACCTAATCGGTTACGTTCCTGAATTGTTTCAAGAAATTTCTGATTATATTTCACATTTTCCTGTCGTACTTGCAGAAGTTTTTTTGCATTAAGAACCTGATAGTAATATTGCGAAGTCATCAGCATTATATCCTGTTTCAGTTTTTTATATCCGAAAATTGCCGCATCAAGTTCTTCCTTAGATTGCGAAATACCTGCAATATTTGCCAAGCCATCGAATAACGACCAGCTTCCTCTGACGCCTGCTGAATAGCTTCTTGTTTCGTATTCTGAGGAAGGTACATTTGTAACTTCACCCAAATAATTTATCTGCGTACCACCCGGATCTTCTATTTTCGACCAATTGAATGATCCCCCAACACCCAAGGTAGGTATTAATTTTCCATAAGCACTTTTAACATTGGATTCGTTTCCATCCAGATTGTTTTTTGCTTTAATTACAGTAGAATTTTTTTGAAGCGCTATTGAAATGGCTTCATCTAGTGTTAACTGGTTTTGGGCTGATAATAAACCAGTTGTTAAAAACACAATAGTTAATATGAGTACTCTTTTCATTATCTACTCCCTGATTAGAAAAACTTTTCAAATAATTTAATTTAACTGGAGATTATGACGTCATGATGTATAAAAAAGTTACACTTGTTAAAAATAATACTGGATAAAATTATTCATCAATTAAGCGCTGTGAAAAGAATGATTGAGTCTTGAATGAACAACAGCAAAAATAATTATAAGGTAATTTACTTACAACGATATTAGTTGGTTGTAAATAATTGTATTGTCATAATTTTTCTATTCGAGAAGTAACTTATCTTTTATAGAAAGCATGTATTCGAATGCGGCATCGTAATCGTTTGGAATTTTTCCATCGAGAATTGCTTCTTCAATTGCTGATTTTATCTCACCAACTTTTTTGGACGGTGGAATTTTACAAACTTCCATAATCGTTTCACCTCTTACAGGTGACTGAAATGCCCGAAGTTTATCTTTCTCTCTCACGTCGCGTACTTTCTGCATAATAATTTCGTAGTTCGCGAGATACTTTGCAACCTTCTTGGGATTCTTACTTGTAATATCTGCGCGGCATAAGGTAATCAACTCTTCCAGATATTCATCCGCTGCAACAATAAGTCGACGAATAGCCGAATCGGTAACCTCTTCGTCAACAAGAGCAATTGGTCTTAAATGAAGCCTGATCATTTTTTCCACAAATTCGAGATGAGCGAAAGGAAGTTTCATTCGCTTGAAAATTCCTTTCATCATTCGTGCGCCTAATTCCTCATGTCCGTGAAAACTCCATCCCACGTCTTCTGTAAATCTTTTTGTTGCAGGTTTGGCAATGTCATGCACCAGCCCGGCAAACCTCAGCCAAATATTCTCAGAAACAGCGGCAATATTATCAACAACCTGACATGTATGATAAAACACATCCTTGTGGTGAAAGTCTTTGATTTGTTCAACGCCGGCGAGCTGTGAAATTTCCGGGAATATTACCGGCATTACTTTTGACTCGTGAAGTAATATGAGTCCGAGAGAAGGTTTCGGCGACGCCAGAATTTTGAAAAATTCATCAGTGATTCTTTCCTGCGAGACAATTTTCAATCGTTCAGCCATTTCTCCTGCAGCCTGAATCAGACTTTCGTGAAGGGTGAAATCAAGTTGTGAAGCAAATCTGAATGCACGCATAATTCTTAAAGGATCGTCGTTAAATGTTATTGCAGGATCAAGAGGTGTTTTAATTAATTTGTTTTTTATATCTTCATACCCGCCGAATTTATCTATTAATTCTCCATAGTTTTTTTTGTTCAATGAGATCGCAAGCGTGTTTATGGTAAAATCACGTCGATTGATATCATCATCAAACGTTCCTCTTTCCACCATAGGATTTCTGCTTTCGGAGTTATAAGATTCCTTTCTCGCGCCTACAAATTCAAAATCAATTCCCTTGTAATGAAAATGAGCAGTTCCGAAGTTTTTATACAGTGATACTTTTTTCACTCCCAATTTCTCAGCTAGCAAGGATGCAAATTCTGGTCCGTCACCAATAACCAGAAAATCAATTTCATTTCGTTCCCTCTCAAGAATTATATCGCGAACATATCCGCCGACTATGAATATCCCGTAACCGGATAATTCAGCAGTATCACTGACAACTTCGAAATAGTTTTGTTTATTTAAAATATCAGAAAAATTTGTCATCACTTTACCATTGTAATTTTCATTTTAATCGAATCTGAATTCTTAAGCAGCCACTCACTCAGGTCAAGATAATCTTGTTTTATTTTTGAAATTCTTTCTTCACTTGTATACATAATTTCTCTGTCGAAAAAATAATATGCCCGCTCGTAATCAGATTTCAGAAGACAGAACTTTCCTAAACTTAAAACGGCATAAAACGCTCTTTCCGATTCGATTGACACTCTATCAACAAAGTTTTCTATAAAAAGTTTATAATCGCCTTCTGTTTTCAAAAATTGATTTATAGCAGTAGGAATCAGAGCATAATCAGTGCTGTCCTTCAACATGTTCATTGTCAGGTTAAGTCTTAAGCTATCACCGCCATGAACAAAATCTTTTAATTTATCTTTGTGGTCTGAGAGCATGTTCAGTCTGATTTTTACTGCATTATCATACAACATTATTGGAATATCAGCTTCAACTATTTTGTAATAATAATAAGCCTCGTCATAATTATTCACAAGAATTGAGTAATCACCGATTCTTAATATTTGATTAAGATGATATGCGGTTTTTTCATAACGCTTTAACTCAGATTTCATAAGGTCAATCGCATTCCCGGCATTATCCAGTTTTATTAAACACTCGGTGATTCCAACAAGCGCTGGATAAGAATGTGAATAGGAGAATACTTCTCTAAATAGCTCTAATGCTGACTCATATTCTTTAGCCATGAACAATTCACCTGCTTGACGCAATCTGTTTGCCGTGAAGCGAGGGCACACTTTTTGGATAAGCGCCTGTCTTCCAAAATATGTTTTCGCCAGCGATTTATTAATTCTAAAATTAAACTCATTGAGATATGAATAATATTCCTCCTCCAATTGACTTATATTTTTTTTATAGACTTTTTGAAAATCCTCACCGCGATATATGTTGATAAATTTTTCTATTCCGTATTTATCTATCAGAAATTGCGTAAATGAGCCGGAGACAATATATGAGAATGATGACGCCTTTGTAAAAAATGTAAACCCTGAAAAGAGAGATTCAAGCGGAATTGAATACCCTGACTGTTTGGCAAGCCACGCCAGATAATGATTTGTATTGTCGTCATAATTATCCTCAATTGCCATGGCAAATCCTTCAATCAACGCCGGGTTGAACCATGCCGCAACTTTGAAAGGAGTCACTCCGAATTTAGCAGAAAATATATGCGCTAATTCGTGTCTTAATGAATTAAAATAATTATCGACATTCAGGAATATACTATTCGACCAGGTCTTCGCGACATCGGCATTTTCAGCGCCGAATAATTTTCTTTTTTCTTTTCCATCGCTGAAGATGTATGATACAATTTTATCATCTACCGAAAGTCCGTATTTATTGTGAATATCCATATATTGATATTCATGTTGAAGTGAGATATTCTTTTTCTCTGATTCTTCAATGCCCGGTGAATAATAAATAGTAAAGTGCTGTGTTTCGTGTTTTACTTTTAAGGATTCCTGCAGTCTTTTTTCATCAGTAGCATAATCCAAAAAAGGTTTGAAATAAATGAAACACACAACAATAATAAGGGGAATAATACTGAACGCTTTGCGTAGCGCGAATTTTTTCACTAAAAAAGGAACGACAAGAAATAATGAATAGATAAATACAGTTGTGAGTCTGTAACCAATCATTTGAGAAGTTATAGAGATATCTTCATCATAAATATTTCCCGGGAAAAAGACTATAAGCGGATTATAAAAATAAATCTGTGGGTTAAAATATAACTCAACAATAGGTTCCAGAATAAAAATTATGTACATCAGAAAAAAAATAGTCTTATGAATTTTTACCTCAAGAGATAAAATCCAATAGACAATAAATAAATTTATGAAAAGAGCCGGAATTGGAATCATCAGGTAAAAGAAAATATCTTCAGTGAAGGGGCAAATCTCAAATAGCCAATGATTTATAAAACCGATGACGAATGGAATTACAAAAAACAAAGATGTGATGAGAAGACCCTGCTTAGAACTAATCAAAAAACTTTTAGTATCTCTCTGATAAATCAGAGCGAATAAGCCGCCGAGAAGCGGTAGAATAATTCCATTAATTGCCGAAAACTCGTAGCCGATCAGATTTGTTAGCGGAAGCGAGACCAGATAAAGATTGATGACAATAATTATCAGAAGAATTATTAAAAGAATGATTTTGTTTTTTTTAGATAACACAATAATCTAGAATTCTCCTGTTTTTTCCCTTTTAATATCAGCGCCTAACGAGCGTAATTTTTCATCAATTCTCTGATAACCTCTATCGATGTGGTATATTCTTAATACCTCCGTCACGCCTTTTGCGGCTAAACCGGCCAAAACTAATGAAGCGCTGGCTCTGAGATCTGTTGACATAACTTTTGCGCCTTTAAGTTCTTTCACTCCACGTACAATCGCGCTATTATTCACTAATTCAATATTTGCACCGAGTCTGTTTAACTCAGGAACATGCTTAAACCGATCTATATAAATTGTATCGGTTACTGTTGCTGTTCCTTTTGCCAGAGCCATGTATACTATCCACTGAGCCTGCATATCGGTCGGATATCCCGGATATATTCCAGTTGTCACATCCACACTTTCGATAGTAAGATTTGAAGCATCAAGAGAAATGATTCCGTTATTTTTCTGAATGTTTGCACCGCTATCCTCAAGTTTCGAAACTAAGGCTCCGATGTTATCGAATTCATTATACTCAATCTCAATTTTCCCCTTTGTAATCGCGCCTGCTATTAACATTGTTCCGGCTTCAATTCTATCACCGATAATTCTTGTTTCGGCAGAGTGTAATTCATCAACACCTTCCACAATAAGATTCGAAGTTCCAACACCGTCGATCTTTGCGCCCATCGAGACTAAAAAATTGCAGAGCTGAGTAATTTCAGGTTCAATGGCAGCGTTCTTAATTTCGGTAGTTCCTTTCGCTAAAGTTGCAGCCATCACTGCATTTCCGGTCGCCCCAACGCTTGATATGTCAAAATTAATTTTCGCTCCGTTTAGTCTGTCCTTTTTCGCAATAATATATCCATCTTCTAAATCAATATCAGCGCCCATTTTTTTCATCGCTTCGAGATGAAGATTAATAGGTCGCGGACCCCAGGCGCATCCACCCGGTAAACTGACTTTTGCATATCCGAATCGGCTTAAAAGCGGACCAAGTACATATACTGAGGCTCTCATTTTTTTTACATGCTCATAAGGCGCTACTTGACTGTTTATATTTTTCGTATTCAGTGTCAGTATTTCGTTCCCGAAATCCGACTCTACTCCTAATTCATTCATCAATTTAACCATCGTATAAATATCATTCACTTCAGGTACGTTAGAGAATTTATTTGTACCGCCGCAAAGCAAAGTAGCTGGTATCAGAGCCAATGCTGAATTTTTTGCGCCGCTGATTTTTACACACCCTTTGAGTGGTATTCCGCCTTTAATCAGAAATTTTTCCAAAATCACCTCAAGTATTATTCAATTCGTAATAATGTACCGTTTGATCCGCAAACAAAAAGTTTTCCATCAGCCGACATTGCCAGATCATTGAATTGGTTGTAATTATTTGTGTTTACCATTTTCCAGTTTCTGCCCGCGTCTTCTGAAACCAACAACGCGCCTTTACTTCCCAGAATTATTGCATAATCTTCCGACAAATATTTCACTTTATGGAAAGCGATGTTGTAATTATTCTCAACAATTTCCCAACTGCTTCCATAATCTGAAGAGTAAAATATTGTTCCGTTTCCCCCGACGAT
>CAZEXO010000102.1:4930-12266 GCA_964516545.1 uncultured Melioribacteraceae bacterium | reverse complement strand
ATTTTCTATACGACAGAATGTGTATATTGCAAAACAGAATAACAAACATTACATCCCCCGCATGTTAATCAGAAGTTTAGAGAGCAACTGATGACATCATTTAAGGAATATGTTACATAAAAAAGAACTCAGTAAAAAGAATAGGATACATAAATAAATCCTATTCAATAAATTGATTAATGGGAGAATACAATGAAAAAGCAAAAAGTAATTTTTGTCATTCTCTTTTATTCGGTTCTTAATGTAAACTATTCAATTGCACAATGGGTACAGACTAATGGACCTTATGGGGGGAGTGTTAAGTGTTTAGCGATAAGTAATGATCTCACCAAACTCTACGCGGCAAGTTATGGCGGGGGAATTTTTAAATCTACAGATGAAGGAATTTCATGGCAAAATATTGGTTTATATCATACTGATGCACGATCAATGGCAATAAATCCGAGCGGTGAAATTATATTTGTCGGTTCAGAAGCCGGTGGACATGGAATTGCCGTATCTCCGGATGGAGGTATTACCTGGGAGTTTAGGAATAATGGATTACTGAGTGATTGTGTAAATGAGATAATTGTTAGTCCGGATGGAGAAAAAGTAATTGCAGCAACAAGTTTAGGAGTATATTTTACTGAGAATAACGGATCAACCTGGGTTGTCAGAAATAATGGATTGATAAATACTGAAATACTATCACTGGCAATAAACAGAAACGGTGAAAGAATTTTAGCCGGTGATAGTCAGGGGAATATATATGTTACTGTTGATTATGGAGAAACCTGGTCTAAAATAAGTGAAAATTTGCCAGTTGATCAAATACTAAGTATTGCAATCGGTGAAAATGACTCGAATGTATTAGCAGGTATTTATGAAGACGGCGTTTATCTTTCAACAGATGGAGGAATAAACTGGACAAGGATAAGACAAGTTAACGGTACAGTTTTTTCAGTTCTGTTCATGAATCACGATGAAAAAATTTATGCAGGAAGCTGGCATCAGGGTGTTTTAATGACAGACGACAAAGGAATAAATTGGCAACACATAAATCCGGAAGTAAGTAATATATTCGATATGCTAAAATATCAGGATGAATCAACGATCCTGGTAGCATCTCATAGTAAAGGGGTATTTAAGTCAACAAATTCAGGAATTGACTGGACAGAGATTAATGAAGGATTAATAAGCACTGTAACGCTAAATCTTGATTTTAGCAACGAAGGGAATTTAATCATTGCGGCTAATGATGGAGCGGGAATTTTTTTATCAACTGATAAAGGGAATAGCTGGAAAAAAAGTAATGCCGGCTTAACAGGAAAGAATATCAGAGTAGTGAAGGCAAATCCGATGAGCACTGACATTTATGCAGGGACAGGTTGGAATGGAATGTTCCGATCGTCGAATAACGGAGTGAGTTGGTTAGAAATGAATAACGGAATAGGAAATAATGATCAGATAACCTCTATTGGTGTTAGTCCGGATGGCAAAAATATTTTTATCGGAAATATGGGTAATACATCAAACTTATCACCAAACTACGGGCAGGGACAAGGGATATATCGATCAACTGATCATGGTCTTTGGACATACTTGGGTTTATCACAATATAAAATAAACGCGTTTGAATTCACTCAGGATGGATCATTAATTTTAGTCGGTACAAATGAAGGTGGTGTTTTCCGTTCCTCAGATAATGGTGAAAGTTGGTCGGCTATCAACAACGATCTTGACAATTTATCTATTCACTGTCTTGAATCAAGTCAAGATGGAAGAATATTTTTCGCAGGAACCTGGGGCGCCGGTATGGAAAGGTGGTATATACGCGATGAATATTGGAATACAATGAATAATGGAATGTCATACTTCTGTATTGTTTCTCTTGCATTAACATCAGACGGAAGTAAGTTGTTTGAAGCTGTTTCCGGCGATGGCGTGTATGTTTCAACAAATTACGGATCAAGCTGGAGAAATGTAAGTGAAGGTTTGATTAAGAATGATTTTTACTCAATGTTTATGGATCATGAAGAAGAAACATTATATCTATGTACGCGTGAAGGAGTGTGGAAAAGGTCAATCTCAGAAATTGTTAATTTGGAATCACAGTATGAAATACAAACAGAATTTAACCTGAAACAAAATTATCCAAATCCGTTTAATCCGATTACAAATATCAGTTATGTGATTCCAAAAGAATGTCATGTGACCTTGAAAGTCTATGATTTATTAGGCAGGCAATTAGGTTTACTTATTGACAGGGATCAGCCAGCCGGTCAATATGAAATACAATATGATGCCGGAAGCTTAGCTAGTGGCGTTTATTTTTACACAATGCAGGCAGGTAATTTTATTAAGTCAAAGAAATTTTTGCTGATGAAATGAGGAAATAATTCAGCCTGGTGAGGGTGCTGTTCAAAAGTGGCTGCTTGAAAATAGTTACGGGTCTGAAGCGGGTTATCATGGATTTCTTACTATGACGGATCAATGGTTTGATGAATTCGAACTTGTTGTTAATAAAAAATTCACCAGCGGTGAAGTGCTGAAGATAATTGATAAGAAACCGATTCTTCTGTCGCCGTGAGATCCGATGAATTAATACTTCCCCTTTGAGCCTCAGCCAAAAACATGGCTAACAGGATTAATTCTTGGTGACATTTTTTTCGCCACAAACCTGCCTGCCGATAAAGGCAGGGGCGCGAAGGCTCGAAGAAAAGATAAGGAAAAATTATTTTTGTTGAGTTAGAGGGCTTAAAAAGTTCTTTTACTTTTATTGATAACCTAATGAATTAATTTATCTCCTTTGCGACTTTGAGTCTTGGTGGCAATTATTTTTCGCCACGAACCTGCCTGCCGATAAAGGCAGGGGCGCGAAGGTAAAAAGAAATAGAACTAAAAAATAATTGTTGCGTAAAAGAATTCATTGTAATATCTTTGCGGTAAATTTTATACGGAAAAATGAATATTTATTCGGCACATATTTTACATCACCCCCATCCAGGCTTTTATAGAGGCGCCGAATAGGTACATACAAAAATAAATTTTAATTGTAAGACCCCGGCGCATACCGGGGTTTTTGTTTTTAAACAATAATGGGTGTTGTTGTGAACGGACATTTGAAACTTGCTATTCAAAAAAGCGGAAGGTTATCCGAAAAGTCACTTGACCTTTTACGCAAATGCGGATTTGAGATTGAGAATTACACTAACAGACTGCTTATCTCTGCCAGGAATTATAATCTCGATATTTTATTCCTGCGTGATGACGATATTCCTGAGTATGTTCAGGATGGAGTAGCTGATATCGGATTTGTGGGGCTGGATGTAATTTATGAAACGAACGCGAATGTTGATGTAATAAAACCCCTGGGTTACGGTAAATGCAGATTGATGATCGGTATTCCTGAGAACGAGGAACTCAAATCGATAAAGGAATTACAAGACAAAACAATCGCGACATCTTATCCAAACATTCTAAGAAAATATCTCGGCAAGGAAAATATTTCGGCAAAAATTATTGAACTCAGCGGATCGGTCGAAATAGCTCCTTCACTGGGAGTCGCTAATTATATTTGCGATCTTGTTTCAACCGGCACAACTCTCAAACTGAATAAACTAAAAAAATCATTTACCATATTTGAATCGCAGGCGGCTCTTATAGCAAGAAAGGGTATTAATGAACATCCCGAAAAAAGTAAACTTCTTGCTGATTTATTAAGAAGAATTGAATCGGTTATTTCGGCAAAAAAATCTAATTACCTCATGATGAATGTTCCGAAAGAAGGATTGGAAAGAGTAACTGAAATAATTCCTTCATTAAAAAGTCCTACCGTACTTCCGCTTGCTGAAGAAAACATGGTGGCGGTTCACGCTGTTATTCCCAACGAAACATTCTGGAGTATTGTTGATGATCTTAAAGAAGCAGGCGCTTCAGGCATTCTTTTATTACCAATTGAGAACATGATAATATGAAAAAAATATTTTCAAAAAAGATATCGGAAGATGAGTACAAAAATCTTCTTAAACGACCGGCAATAAATAATGAAGCCGTGACCGGAATAGTAAAGCCAATTTTGGATGACATCAAAAGGAAAGGTGATTCCGCTGTTCTTAGTTATGCAAAAAAGTATGATAATCTTTCGGAGAGCAATCTGCGCGTTTCGAAAAACGAAATTGAAGAATCGGAATTCAGAATATCGTCGGATTTGAGAGAAGCGATTATTACGGCTGCTAAGAACATTGAAGCATTTCACACAAGACAGTATCCTGAAAATTATACTGTTGAAACAATGCCGGGAATAAAATGCACTCGCGAGTACCGCGCTATTGAAAATGTTGGATTATATGTTCCGGGCGGGACGGCGGTTTTACCTTCTACAATGTTGATGCTGGGAATTCCCGCGAAGATTGCCGGATGTAAAAGAGTGATAGCCTGTTCACCCGCAAAAGACGGAATCATGAATGATGCAGTACTATTCGCGGCAAAGGTATGCGGGATTAATGAATTGTATATGACCGGCGGCGCACAGGCAATAGGGATGATGGCTTACGGAACAGAATCCGTTAAAAAGGTCGATAAAATATTCGGACCCGGAAATCAATATGTTACATGCGCGAAATCGCTTGTAAGTATTGACCCCGCCGGATGCGCGATTGATATGCCCGCGGGACCAAGCGAGGTTTTAGTGATTGCGAGTAAGAATGCCGACCCTGAATTTATTGCTGCCGATTTATTATCTCAGGCCGAACACGGTGTTGATTCCCAGGTTATTCTTGTTACCAGTTCGGCTGAATTAGCCGATAACGTTTCGAAAGCTGTCGACAGGCAAATCAAATCACTCGAACGAATTGAATTTGCCAAAGGCGCGCTTGAATCTTCTTTTATTTTATTGGTTGATACGCTTGATGAAGCCATTAAATTCAGCAATAATTACGCGCCTGAACATCTGATAATCAACACTGAAAATCCGGAAAAGTGTATAAGCGAAATTCATAACGCAGGTTCGGTATTTTTAGGAGCTTATACGCCGGAAAGTGTGGGAGACTATGCTTCTGGGACAAATCACTCTCTGCCTACTTACGGCTACGCCAAATCTTATAGCGGGGTGAATGTTTTGGATTTTATGAAAGGAATAACTTTTCAGCAGTTGGATAAAAACGGATTATTAAAAATTGCCGGAACGGTAATAACACTGGCAGAAACGGAAAAATTACAGGCGCATGCTAATGCCGTAAGAGTGAGGATAAAATGAACATTGAAAATCTTATGCGTGAAAACATCAAACAACTAAAACCTTACACCTCGGCGCGGGATAGTTTTCTTGAAGGCATTCTTCTCGATGCGAACGAAAACGGATTCGGAAGTGTATGGAATGAATACGAGGAATTAAATCGTTATCCTGATCCGAATCATGGTGAATTAAGAAAAACAGTCGGCGGGATATTTAATGTATCGCCGAAAAATTTATTCTTCGGTGTCGGCTCGGATGAAATAATCGATTTACTCATAAGAATATTTTGCAGACCTGGAATTGATAATGTAATGGTTACATCACCTTCTTACGGAATGTATCAGGTTGCCTGTGATGTTAATGATGTAAAGGTAAAGACAATTGAATTAAGCGATTCTTTTCAGCTTGTTATTAATGAGATGAAAAACTCCACAGATGAAAACACAAAATTAATATTTGTTTGTTCACCGAATAATCCTACCGGCAATCTGCTGGATAAATCCGACATTCTTGAACTGTGTACTGCAAAAAATACCATTGTTGTTGTTGATGAAGCTTATATTGATTTCAGCGAGGCTAACTCTCTTATTCATGAAACGGAAAAATATGCGAATCTTGTTATAACACGAACTTTCTCAAAGGCATGGGGCATGGCTGGAATCAGATGTGGTTTTTGCGTTGCCGATGAAAGGATCATTAAAACGTTATACAAAGTAAAAGCGCCCTATAATCTCAATCAATTAACGCAACATGGAGTAATGGAAGCGACAAAGAAAAAGAATAAACGCGATGAGTTTATAAAGGAAATTATTTCCGAGCGCGAATTGATGATTACGGAATTAAAGAAAATTGAAGGAGTAAAAAATGTGTATCCTTCCGAAGCAAATTTTCTCATATTTCGTGTTGACGAACCAAATCGTATTTATAGTGAACTGGTTAAAAAAAGTATAATCATCAGAAACAGAAGCACGATGCCGAAAATTCAGGGATGTTTGAGAGTAACAATAGGTAATAAAGAGGAAAATAAAATATTTTTGGAAGAGCTAAGAAGGGTGTTATGAACATACTGGTTCTGAAAAAAGATGCGTTTGACATTGAATCGGACTTTTCTAACGGACTTATTTACGGATTAAAAAAGTTATCACGTTTTAGTTTTGTCTTTTCTGCTGATGCCGGAATTGAGTCTGCATTAATCAGAATATGCAATAAGGAATCAATAGAATTCATTTCTTCTGAAGAGGGGAATTATTCGAGACGGTTTATACTTACAAACAAAACTCTTTCAGAGGTTGATTCCTCCGGTAAAACTACATTCACCGAAACTGTTGATAACGCAGCTCAGGCAGCGGACAGATTGATTTCTATTTTACGATCAAGCCGCAGGGAAAGAGTAACTAAAGAAACAGAAATAAAATTAGAACTTCAAATCGACGGCGAAGGCAAATCAAAAATAAACACCGGAATAGGTTTTTTCGATCACATGCTCGAGCAGATAGTTCGTCACTCGAATATAAACATGGAGCTTTTTGTGAACGGTGACCTGAACGTGGATGAACATCATACAATTGAAGATGTAGGAATAATTCTCGGTGAAGCTTTATCGGAAGCGTTGGGAAATAAAACGGGTATTCAGCGTTACGGATTTGTTGTTCCCATGGATGAATCGGTCGCCGTCTGTTCGATTGACTTAAGCGGACGAAGCAGACTTAATTTTAACTGTGAATTTAAACGGGAAAAAGTCGGCGAAATGCCAACGGAATTAGTTGAAGAATTTTTTCACGGTCTTTCATCAGGACTGAAAGCAAATATCTACATTAAGTGTGAAGGTAAAAACGATCATCACAAAATTGAATCGATATTTAAAGGTTTCGCCAAAGCGTTAAACGAAGCATGCCGTTTTGATGAACGAAACAATGGGCGAATACCTTCAACAAAAGGAGTTATATGATAGCATTAATTGAATACGGGGCGGGGAACACAGCCTCGGTTTCCAACGCGCTTAAATCCGTGGGAGCTTCATTCATTATAACAAGCAAAGAGCATGAAATTTGCGCGGCTGATAAAGTTATTTTTCCCGGAGTAGGCGAGGCGTCTTCAGCAGTTAGACAATTACACATGACA
>CAZEXO010000102.1:3973-4920 GCA_964516545.1 uncultured Melioribacteraceae bacterium | reverse complement strand
CTGTTGGGAATCTGCGTGGGCATGCAGCTTCTTGCCGATAAATCAGAAGAAGGAAATGCGACCTGTCTGGGAGTTTTTCCGGTTACATCCGTAAAATTTGATGATAAAAAAGTAAAAGTGCCTCACATGGGCTGGAACCGCGTGAACTCAATAAAAGAATCAAAATTATTCTATGAAATAAAAAATAATGAGTTTTTCTATTACGCTAATTCGTATTATGTTCCGCAAAATGAATATGCCATTGCTGTTACCGATCATGATGTTACATTTACAGCGGCTATGCAAAAAAATAATTATTACGGCGTGCAATTTCATCCTGAAAAATCAGGACCGGCGGGAATTAAATTACTCAAAAACTTTGTGGAGTTATGTTAATAATACCTTCTATCGATATCCTTCATGGAAAAGTTGTACGCCTGGCGAAAGGTGATTTCAACAAAGTGACATATTATGATTTTGAACCGGTTGAAAAAGCAAAAATGTTCGAGTCATACGGTTTTACTCATTTACACGTTGTCGACCTTATCGGTTCTAAAAGCGGGGATATAACCACGCTTGAAACAATAAAAGAAATTTCGCGAAACACGGAATTAAAACTTCAGTTCGGCGGGGGAATTCGTTCTTACGCAAATGTTAAGTTACTTCGTGAAAACGGAATAAGCAGAATTGTAATCGGTTCAATGTCGATTAATAATAAACCTGAATTCGAAAAAATAGTTAAAGATTTTGGACAGGATTCTGTCATAGTTGCAGCCGACACACTTGACGGGAAAATAAGAATTAAAGGCTGGACTGAAGACAGCGGTATTCTCTTAACAGATCATATTGACTATTGCCGCGGACTGGGAATAAATGTATTTCTTTGCACAGATATTTCTCAGGACGGTATGCTCGAAGGTCCTAGTATAAATTTATACAAAAATCTGATGGACGAATTTGAAGGAATT
>CAZEXO010000102.1:392-3963 GCA_964516545.1 uncultured Melioribacteraceae bacterium | reverse complement strand
ACGAAACAAAATATAGAAAACCTGAAATCAATCAATATTTACGCGGCTGTGGTTGGTCGCGCGATATATGAAAATAAACTAGATGCTGAGGAGCTTGCGAAAATTGGTTAGTAAAAGAATTATTCCCTGTCTTGATGTTAAAGACGGACGTGTGGTTAAAGGAACAAATTTTGTAAATTTGCGCGACGCCGGCTCGGCAGTCGAATTATCCGAGCGTTATTATCACGAAGGCGCTGATGAGCTTGTTTTTCTTGATATAACTGCTTCTGAAGAAAAACGGAAAACACTAATTGATCTCGTGAAAGATGTTGCGTCCGTCATTCGGATTCCGTTCACTGTCGGTGGTGGAATTTCGGAACTCGAAGACATAGAAGCATTACTGAAAGCCGGCGCTGACAAGGTATCACTGAATACCTCAATCGTCAGAAATCCGGAATTGATAACCGAGTCTGCAAAACAATTCGGAAGTCAGGCTACTGTTGCGGCAATCGACATTAAAAAAATCGGTGACTCGCATAAAGTATTTATAAAAGGCGGGAAAGAACCTACCGATTTATTCGGGATGAATTGGTGTATTGAAGCTGTTGAAAGAGGAGCGGGTGAAATTCTTCTCACTTCAATGGACAGAGACGGGACAAAGGAAGGTTACGATATTGAATTTCTCAGCGAACTGACAAAAAAAGTAACCGTACCCGTCATTGCATCAGGCGGAGCGGGAAACAAAGAGCATTTTCTCGAAGCATTCAGAGTGGCTAATGTTGACGCCTGTCTTGCAGCGAGTCTGTTTCATTACCAGACTCTTGATATCCGCGAATTAAAAAAATATTTATCTGAAAATAAAATTGACATAAGGTTATGCTAGAAAAAGAAAAACTAGACTTTGAAAAATTAAACGGACTTATTCCGGCGGTGATTGCAGATAATAAATCCGGGATTGTTCTCATGCTTGGATTTATGAATCGTGAAGCTTTAGAAGAGACGCTCAAGACTAAAAAAGTAACTTTTTACAGCCGGACAAAAAAGAGACTGTGGGTAAAAGGTGAAACATCAGGTAATTTTCTAAACCTTGTTAACATCAAAAGCGATTGCGATAACGATTCACTTTTGATTTTTGTTGATCCTGTCGGACCGACTTGTCATACAGGAGAATATTCATGTTTCGGAGTAGAGAAAAAAGATGATATCTCCTTTCTTTCGCAGCTCTTTGAATTGATTGCTCAGCGTAAAAAAGATATGCCTGAAGGTTCATATACCACTAAATTATTCAGGGAAGGAGAGAACCGGATAATTCAAAAAGTCGGTGAGGAAGCGATTGAAACTGTTATCGCTGCAAAAAATAACGACAGTCAGGAAATGATTAATGAAATATCCGATCTGGTTTATCACTTGTTCGTAATGATGAATGAGAAAAATATTACTCTTAATGATATTACAGCATGTCTTAAGTCGAGGCATAATCCTAAATAAAAATTAATCTGATTTTGTGTTTAACAAATAACTTTCCGCATCGTCTGAATGACTGTCAAATTAAACTCCAGGGGGATGTATGAAACAAATTCTTACTTTAATTTTGGTGTTAATTCTTTCACTAAACTTAAGGGCGCAGGAAAATACTAATGATATTATTACGCGGTTGAAGTCGAACCTTGAATTTTTAGCATCCGACGCCCTGCGCGGCAGAGAAGCAGGAACAGAATTTGAGGATGTGACCGTTGAGTTTATCATTTCGGAATTTAAAAAGTACGGTATCAGTAAATTTAAAAACGACAGCTCATTCTTACAGAAAATTCCGGTAATTACTAGCAGGATAAACAATGATTCAGAAGTGAAAATATTTGACAAGGACGGGCACAGTACTCTTCTTGAAATTGGGAATGACTGGACAACTCAGCCATTAGTTGTTAATCAGAATTACATGCGTCAGCGGGTTGGAATTGTGTTTTGCGGATATGGAATAACAGCTTCCGAATATAATTACGATGATTATGAAGACGTGGATGTTGAAGGGAAAATTGTTTTAGCATTTTGGGGCGAACCGGTAAGCAATGATTCAAACTTTTTCAACGGACCAGCAATAACGAAGTATTACGGACCTTCGATGAAGGAGAAAGTTGCCAGGGAAAAAGGTGCCATTGGATTAATTTTTATTCCAGACGCGCAACTGAGTCAGTATTGGCAATACTTGAAAAGATTGGTAATGATCAGCAATGTAACCTTCCGAAGCGATGCGGGTAATTATCCCGATATAATACCAACGATAGTTATCTCGCCTGAAACAGGTGAGAGGATACTTAAAAACGAAGAATCTGAAATGAGTACAATCCAGGAATTAATGCAGAAGAATGAGCATCAGTCATTCGAACTTTCAAAATCAGCCTCAATTTATGTCAACACAAAAATACAGGATGGTGAGATTGAGAATGTTATCGGATATATTGAAGGGAGCGATCCTGAATTAAAAAACGAGTATATCGTTGCAGGCGCTCATTACGATCATGACGGCGCCTGGGGAGATGAAGTTCTTAACGGCGCTGATGATAATGGTTCGGGTACGGTAGCAATTATGGAGTTAATGAATCAACTGAAAAATGCTGGATTGAGACGTTCGGTTATCGGAATCTTATTTGCAGGTGAAGAGAAAGGACTGCTCGGTTCGAAATACTTCGCGGATAATTTCGCTGATAAAAATAAAATTACAGCCTCAATAAATATCGATATGTGCGGAAGAGAAAATCCCGATTCATTGACATCCAAAGGAGCTCCGGAAACCAGCGCTGAACTTTACGAGCTTGTTCAACAGGTTGATGCCGAGATGCATGATATTGTTTTTTATTACGAACCAGGGATTAATAGTCCCCTGGGTACAAGCGATCATGCGTCATTCGCTTCGCATGGAATCCCGGTAGTTTATTTCGGGGATGACATGAGTGTTGATTTGCACTTGCCATCCGATGATGTGGATAAGATTAACTTTACGAAAATAGAAAAAACTGTACGCGTTATAAAAAATCTCGTAAAGAAAATTGACTCCCTGGATAATGTTTTGTTAAGAAACGCGAAATAGGATAAAAAGCTGTTTCAAATTATCGGGATAAGTCCTGATCAGGAGTGTCCTCACTTTCTTTTTGGAACAGCTTTTTTACAACAAACGGTTCAACAATTAAAAGACCTGATTAATTCATAGGCTTAGTTTCATTTTTCCGATATCATTTTTTTTACCCATGAGCAGAAGGATTGAATCAGGTTTCAGTTTATAATCAGCGTCCGGCATTAATATCATTTCATCTTTCAAAATATCTTTTATCGCAATAATCATTATTTTGTATTTGGAGCGAAGTTGAATATTTTTTATTGATTTTCCGGTAAAGATATCGGGACATGCATACTCAACAATCGCGTAGTCTGGCGTGAGTGGAATTCTCTCCAAAAGATTCGGTTCAGCAAGTCTGTCTGCCCACCATTCGGCAATATCTTTCTCAGGAAAAATTATCTCTGTAGCACCCATTATTTTCAGAAGCTGTCCGTGCGTTTCGTCGATAGCTTTAACTAGAATATTTTTCACTCCAAGTTC
>CAZEXO010000102.1:0-382 GCA_964516545.1 uncultured Melioribacteraceae bacterium | reverse complement strand
AACATTTTCGTTCCTGTACTGATTATTACCGTATCGACTGTATGATCGATAAATTCTTCCAGCATTTGTTTATCTTTAGCGTCGCCAATTACCGAATCTGCGGCAATATCTTTTATTTTATTGATTTGCTGGGAATCGGAATCAATGACAATAACATTTTTGTTTTTCTCGATTAATTTTTTTGCAATATTATAACCAAAATTTCCCAAACCTATTACAGCAAAATCATTCATTTAAAACTCCTTTTATGATAATAATATTTCCTCTTCCGGATATGCATAATTGTTCTTTTGGGATTTCGGAAGTAATGAAAGCCCTATCACGAGTGGTCCAATTCTACCGATAAACATTAAGGAAATAATCGAAAGTTTTCCGACAACCG
>CAZEXO010000101.1:7966-12326 GCA_964516545.1 uncultured Melioribacteraceae bacterium | reverse complement strand
CATCCGTTGATTTATTTCATGTCCAGATTTGAGATAATGCAAATAATAATTATCTGACCAGAATTCTTCAGAGGTTGTTAGTTCGCTCAGTTTTATTTTACCTTCAATCATATCTTTGCATTTATCATATTCCGAATCAGAAAATTGCGATCTGTAATCAACCTGCATTGCAAGTCCCTCATCGAACCAAACAGGAATTTCATACATGCTATTCAGGTATCCGATTCTCGCGGCAAATTCGGTGTGAAAGAGTTCATGACTTATGATATCCAAATCAAGAGAATTTTTACTGATAACAATGTAACAATTAATGGGAGTTTTATAGGTTACTACTGATTCTTTTCTGCTAAACATTAATAGAGCTTCATCTGAATGGCAATAAATAATTTTTGGATTTCCAACCCTTTTACCCGATTCCCAAAAACTTTTAACACGGTTATCAGCTTCGTTAATAAGGCTGTAAACAGAATCTCTTATTTCATCCGGAGTATTTTTACTTATATAAATTTCATGACCTATCTTTTCAAAATCCGGTGAGAGTGAAATAAACAAACACCGATAAATTTCCGGGGGATATAAATAAAAGGCTGTTCCTGTAATAAGCAGTAAAAAAATTAGTATTACAGGGAAAATAAATCCGATTTTTTTTGTTTTGATCTGATTCATCGAATCCATTTAAGATTGATTTTATTATTCATCCTGGTAAATAGCACGGGTCATTTAATTCCGGCTCAGATTAAAAGAAGGAGCCGATTAAGGCTCCTTTATTTATCCCCTTAAAGCATTCACAATATTTAATGTTGCGGCTCTTACCGCCGGGAAAAATCCTCCGATAATTCCCATCAGAAGCGCGAATATAACTGATGCTAATGCAATCCACCATGAGAAAGAGAATGAGAATGAAAGTTCGGCAAAAGAGTCATAATTAAGCGTTGAAACCGTAAAGAATTGCAGAAAAGAAGATAAGAACAATCCTATCGCGCATCCGATTAAAGCAATCAATACAGACTCGATAAGAAAAGCTGACAAAATACTTCTTCTGCTGAAACCCAGAGAACGGAGAGTTCCAATCTCAACTGTTCTGTTTGCTACAGCCGCATACATTGTAATCGTCGCGCCGATCGTGGCACCCATACTGAAAATTACCGTGATAAATATGCCGAGTATGGAAATGAATCCCGAAAGAAACGAAGATTGTTCTTCAAAATATTTCTGCTCGGGAGTTACCTCGAATTGCTGAAGTCGTCTGTCGGTTTCAAATATTTTCTGAATTTTATCAAAATTATTAATATCGTCAATTTTAAAAGTCACCGAAGAGACTGAGTTGCCCCTGTTGAAAGCATCTGTTAACTGACGGGTATCACCAAGAAATTCGGAGTCAAAACCGCTTCCGCCGGAACTGAATATTCCGACAATCCTCCATTCATCACCGGCAAATTTTATATAATCACCGATACCAGCACCCTTGAATTTTTTGTATATCGCTTCACCGACAATAAGTTCGCGTAGAGAAGGATTAAATGTTTTCCCGGAAATAATTTTAATGTTTGGTCTGAGATACTTCGCTTCTTCGCTAACGCCTCTCACCGTAATATTACTCATCCCTCCGTCTTTAATCTCGAGATTAATTATCACGACGACTTCTCCGGAAATCAAAAGTTTGCCTGAATTATTTTTAGCGACATGAGGAAGAGTTCGAATCACATTCTGAGTCTCACCGTCAACAATACTTGAAATTTCTCCCTGTGATGATTTTCTTACAACCTTAAGATTATCAGGCATTCCGGTTGCGATGAGAGTATTTGTTACGCCTTCGGCCATCATGAGCACGGCTGAAAATACAAGAACCACAAGCGAGAGACCGAAAATTGTTATTCCGGTGGTTAGTTTTCTTGTTCTGAAATTTTTTACGATATATTTAATTGGAATTTTCATTTTCACCCTCCTTATCCTACAAACCTGAAACCGTCAACAATTTTTGTCGTTAACGCTTTGTGAATGGGGAAAACTGCTGAAGCAATACCAATAATAATTACGGCACTGACAGCAAAAATTATTGTGATCGGTTCTATCTGGAAGACCGGGAAAAATCCTTTAGGAATAACCTGAGAAAATCCTTCGATTATGGGAATCGTCAATAATATTCCCAATCCGCCTCCCAGACCGGAAATCAACATTGATTCACCAAAAATAAGTCCTGAAAGGTGAAATGAGGAAAACCCAAGTGTTTTGAAAACAGCGTATTCACGGGTGCGTTCGCGGGCTGCCATGATCATCGTGTTACCGAGTACAAGCATAATAATTCCCACAATAACGAAAGATATAATATTCATTGAATCGATTATCACGCCTGAAGAAGAAATAAAGTTCTGAGTGAACGCGCGCTCAGTTTCAGTTTTGGTTTCAGCAAGAGAGTTTTTAAACATCTTGTCGATCTCTTCAGAAATTTCTGCAGAACGCGAAGGATCATCAATCTGAACAATGTACCAACCAACTTGTCCCGCTCTTCCCGGTGATTCAATCCTCATTCTTTCATCAACCAGATCCCAGTGAAAAAGCATTTGCGATCCATCAGTGTTATCGTATTTCGGTTTATAAATTCCTCTGACAACAAACTCCCATCTTCCGGGATAGATATCGCCTTCCAAAGTAATAATATCACCAAGTTTAAAACCATACTGCTCAGCTATACCTTGACCCACGATGCAGGCATTTTTTTCTTTTATGAAATTCTTTCTTTCTTCCTCGCTAAGAAGGAATTCAGGATAGACTTCCAATATTGTTTCGGCATCAACAGCAAGCCGCGAGAAAAACTGATCTTTGTCTTTATATACTCCCTGAAACCAATTTGACCAGCTGACCGCACTAACACCGGGAACGGAAGCAATTTTTTCTTTATATGAATAAGGCAGGGAGAAAATAAATGAAATAGCCTGTCGTGTAATTAATCGGTCAACGCCGGCTGCATCAACACCGGCATTCCAGGCTGTGTAGACTGTTCGCAGAATTCCGAACGAGATTACCGCGATGGCAATTCCCAGGATGGTGAGAATTGAACGCAGCTTATGCCTTAAGGCATTCTTAAAAATTAGTTTGAATATTTTCATGCTGCATCTCCTACCAAATCGCCTTTTTCGAGATGCAGAATATGAGAGGCTTTCTCTGCAGCGTGCGGATCATGTGTAACCATAACAATTGTTTTTTTGAATTCTTTATTCAGCCTTTCCATGAGAGTTAAAATTTCCGTTGCTGAATTTCTGTCAAGATCACCTGTCGGTTCATCTGCAACAAGAATAACAGGATCGGTAACTATTGCCCGCGCAATTGCAACCCGTTGTTCCTGACCGCCGGAAAGTTGTTTCGGGTAATGATGAATCCTGTCGCCAAGTCCCACAATATTCAAAGCCATTTCAACATGTTTTTTCCTTTCGGATTTTGATAACTTCGTGAGGAGAAGCGGTAATTCCACATTTTCAAACGCGGTTAAGACCGGAATTAAATTATAAAATTGAAATATAAATCCCACATTTGATGAACGCCATTTGGCTAATGCAGATTCACCTAATTTGGAAATATCAATTCCATTAATAATAATATCGCCCAGACTTGGTTTGTCAATTCCCGCGATAAGATTCAGAAGTGTTGTTTTACCTGAACCTGAGGGACCCATAAGTGCGAGGAAATCTCCCTCATCGACATTTAATGTAATATTTTGCAGAACAGGAATTTCCAGATTGTTGCGCCAATAAGATTTTGAAACACTTTTCACCTCAATAATAGTCGGCATGACTTACTCCCTTCTTTATTTTACTTTGACTTTTGTTCCGTGGATAATTTCTTCTGTTAGATTATCTATTACTCTGTCGCCGTTACTTATTCCCGATAAAATTTCATAGTCGCTACCAAGATCAGACCCGGTAATAATTTCGGTTTCAACTGCGTAATCATCACGTACAAGATAGACCAGCTTTATGCCATTTTTTTCTCTGATAGCGGACTTAGGAAGTACAAGATAATGTTCCTGAGAAATCTCAACCTCCTTCTTACTGTCATTAAGAAATAAAACTTTTGCGCTCATTTCCGGTAAGACACGACTGTCATAATTCTTAAAACCAACTTTTACCATTACCGTTGCTTTTGATCTGTCGGCGGTGGGTACAATTTTATCAACATATCCCGCGTAATTGTATGACGGGTAAGCATCAAGAGTAATCTGACAATTCTGTCTGAGTGTAATTTTTTCGATGTTGGATTCAGATACATCAGCCTCAACCTGAAGCGAGGTCATATCAGCCATTGTTACAACAGCGCCGCGCGAACTTGCGCTTGACGCCATTGGAGCGACCATCTCACCAACATC
>CAZEXO010000101.1:0-7956 GCA_964516545.1 uncultured Melioribacteraceae bacterium | reverse complement strand
TTTGTAAGTACAGTTCCGTTAAAAGGAGCTCTGATTAATGTATTCTCTAAAGCAACTTCAGCGGCAGTAACCTGAGCTTTTGCAACATCAATTGAAGCTAATATTTTTTGATAGCGTGACTCGGCGGCATCAACTTCCATCTGACTTGTTGATCCGGTTTTCATTAATGCCAACTGTCGTTCATAAGAATTTTTCGCTTCTTTCATATCAGCTTCACTGTATTTAAGATTTGCTTTTGCTTGCTCAAGCTGAGCTTTCATATCACTGTCTTCGATGCGCGCTATTATTTCATTTTTTAAAACAGCATCTCCCTCAACAACACCAAGATATTCTAACCTTCCGGTTCCTTTTGAAGCTACCGCGGCTTTTCTCTGAGCTACAATATATCCGCTTGCAGTTAGTACTGCGCTTGACTGAGCAGGTGTCTGCATAGTTACTGAGATTAACTTCACCTCAACTGTGCCTGTAAAAAGCTGATTATAACCATAAAAAACACCCAATCCGATAATCACCAGAATAATGACCGTAAGAATAATTTTGTATAATCCTTTGTACTTATCGGGATTAGTAATTTTATTTCTCTCAATTTTCAGCGATGAAAGATCGACATTTTTTGTTTCCACATTGCCCCTTCAGATTTAGTTCTAAAAAATAAACATACATCGCGACAGATAATTTTAAAAAAGCGACATAGATTTCCCATCAAGGTGAATTCTCACCGAACAGGATAGCTCATATATGAAATTATTTGTCTAAAGCACTGAAATGAAAAAGAAGTTTCGCAAAATTACAAAAATTTAACAAAAACCATTCTTATGACGTATTAGTTTAGCAATAGTTTTGTATTTGACGCAGACATTGTAATTCATCCGGCTCAATTGCCGTAAAAAATCCTTATAAAAAAACCGGCAAAAATCACTTAGATTAACAACCCTGTTTTTCCTCCTCACTCTTCCCCAAAAATGTTAACACGAAATGTAATTACTACATTGTCAAAAATTTATCACGGGAAATATACAACACATGAATTAATTGCCTTTAACAAATCTTGCTATTCTGTTTACAGTTCTTCTGTTTAATTAAATGTTGCTTTATCATCTGCCCCACTGGTGGATTATTTCATGGGGATCAACAACAAATTCAAAATCTTTTTTGGCTAATCTTGTCTCTGAAACAACAATCAAATAATTCCACCAATGTGTAATTGCGGCGGCAATATCTTCAGAACGATAATGTCTGCTTTTTCCTTTTTCAGAATTATCCGAATACTTATGATTCCAGTTATTCGGATCATAAACTTCTATGAAATTTTCATTTTCCACCTTTCGGAAGCCTTTAACTACAAGAAAATGACCTCCCTCGTAAGAATAAAACCTGTCAACTCTCTGAACCGGGTTAGCGTTGTATCGTATATGCCCGGTATCTATGCAAAGAATAATAATGTTCCCCTGTTTAACAATTTCATAAATTTGATTTTCGTTAAGGAATTGAACTGTCAGATTAGGAACAGAATATAAATTCAGATAATCGATAATATTATTTGTATACCACCATCCGCCTTCGGGAACATAAGTTTCACGGGCATTTTCTACCGTGCGCGAGAAATTGATATCGTACCAATGCGCTGCCATTGTAACTGACGATGGTCCGCAGTTATTCCCTGAATGAGTTCCAGTATGCGCCTGATCTATGTACCATTCATATTCGCGGTCGGAATGAACGTACTCATTTTCTGTATTTCCTAATCCCCATGTACTTAAGAGCGACGTTTCATAACAATTACCATTGTACCAAAATCCATTTTCACATGATAATACCATCGCATCCTGAATTGAAAAATAGCTGTCACTAAATCCCTTAATTGAGCCTGTTGTAACATCGCTTATGCATACTTTATAATCCGAGCCGCTGACTAAAGTTGAAGGTACGACAAATTGGTACTCAGAAGTATTTAGAGCGGATTCTGTCAATACATGGACCAGATGATTCTGAGTTGTTCCGCCTTTGAATAATTGAATGCGAACATTGTCGTCGAAATTTTCGTTTTGCCATTTAATACTCTGCTGAGACGATTTTCTCCACATGTCGCCTGCCTGTGGATTTGTAACGGTGATCGACTTATTCAAAGGTTCAATTGGATTATCGTCCTTATCGCAACTAATCAGCAATAGAGAAATAATAATGAGTGGAAACAGATTTCTTTTCATACTCCTTCACCTCAAAATAAACTATCATACATTTATGAATACAAAGTATAATTTTTGCGGGGATATTTTCAATAATTATTTTTCACTTAATAAAGAACGATAATATTTCTTCCATAAAAATCCTGCTGTCCTTTCCCCAATATTTCGAGTCGCTTGGTGAAGTTCCGTGAAATCTTTCACCATCCGGTCTTCCCAAAAGCAATCCAACCATGGCATCGCTGAAAACAATTAACTTTCCTCCGCCGGGTAATTTTTCATAAGCACAATGGACATAATTTCCTTCATCAAATACTTTACTGATCACACTTCCGCCAATAATTGAACGTCCACCGCTGTATGGTAATTCTCGTAATTCGGCGCACACTTCACTTTTTTCAGCAACAGCTCCGCAATTATGTCTGACTGGGGCATCAGATGTTAATTCCAATCCAAATGGAATGATAATGTCATTAATACCAACTTCCGATAATGACATTCTGCTCTCCTGATCAAAAAACAATAGAAGTGAACCACCTGAGTTGAGATATTTTTGGATTGATTCTTTTTCAACAGACTGAAATTTTCTTGTTGGCGAGAATAAGATTAGTCCTGATTTTCCGTTAAGTAAAGAATCATTAATTACAGAAGAATCAACCATGATGTCGGTTTGTAAGTTGTCAGGAATGAGCTTTTGGAAAACTGCCGGACAATTACGGTTCTCACCATGATAAATATCATAGAGAATTATTTTCTCCTGAGATTTCACAACAGTATTCAATGAAAACAAAATTGTTAGAATTATAATATGATTAAACACACGCGAAAAGTAGTCAGTATTTTTCATTATTCCCCCTTTTTAGTTATAGTTAAAAAACTTTTATCTGAAGCTGTACAATAAGCTGTGTAACAAGTCACTGTTAAATTTTTCCTCTTGAATAACACAATTAATATTCAGCGGATTTTTTGACTGTTTTTATATTCCTCAGACCAACTTGTTATTCTTCATTAGTTTTCCTGAATAAAACCAGCTTGCCAAATAAAGTATCCCGATCAGAATCAGCAATAATGATATTATCCACCCCTCGCCGCTGCTCGAAATGTGAAATAGTATTGACACTGATATAAACAATATGCCAGCGAGAATATCCCTGCGCCAGGTCAATATTAAAATCAATAGAATAATAAAAGTTGGTATAAGGTGAATTACAAAACCAAGTATCATTTCACCAAGTTCATGACCTTCGCTGAAGACATCAAGCGCGAAGAGACTTATAAATATGCAAAACAGAAGACATAGGACTCTTGGTGTCAGAAATAAAATCCGTTTCCATTTACCACTCATTTTTCCCCCATGATTACGGTAAGTTAAATTCGAGAAAATTGCTACTTCTTCATTTCAAACTTACGCAAAATTTTATTTTTGTTCCTTTTCTTTTATGTTATAGAAAAATTCCACTGTTATCCGCCAATCATCTTAATCCTATCCAAATAGAAAAATGCGGTTCAAATAAGAAGCTGAACACAAGAATTGACGAGATCAATTACAGAAAAAATTCTATGAAAATTTTTATCCGGCATGATGCAACCTTTTTCGGAATACTGTCGTCTAATGATTTGTATCACTTTTCGATACAAATATTGTAATCAGGAGAAACAATAATGAAATTACTATCACGCGCTGAAGAAATCGTACTCACAGCTATCCTAATACTTGAGGGAAATGCTTACGGTATCACTATTAGAGATCATATTCTGAAAGTAACAGGTCATGAATGGTCATTCGCTTCAATCTATGGACCGCTTGATAAACTAACGCGCAAGAGATATGTAAAAAAAGAAATCGGAGGCGCTACTCCCGAACGCGGCGGAAGAAACAAATGCCTTTATAGCATTACAACCAAAGGAAAAGAAGCCTTGCGCGAAATAAGGGGAATACAAAAAAACGTTTGGGATGAAATTCCCGATACAATTTTGGATTAACAAAATGAAAGAAAAAAGAAAATCACAACCCCCTGTCTGGCTGGAATTTCTTTTGAAGTTATTCGTTGCAGAAGAGGAATTCTATGAAAAACTGGGTGATTACTCCGAAGCCTACTCGGTAAAAGTTGAAGAAAAAAATAAGTTCAAGGCGTCAATCTGGTACCTTAAACAAATTGTTTTTGCTATACCAATCTTTTTTATAAATACAATCAGTTGGGGATTTATTATGTTCAAACATTATTTAGTTGTCTCGTTAAGAAATTTCGGGCGTCAGAAACTTTACAGTATAATCAACGTGTTAGGATTGGCCATCGGATTAGCCGCATGCCTGATAATCTTATTTTGGGTTCAGGATGAAATGAGTTACGATAAGTTCAATAAAAATTACAACAACATTTATCGTATCAACAGAGAGCTAAAGTACGAAGGACGTGAAGTGAGCATCCCTGTTACTTCTTATCCTTATGGTCCAACTATGGTAAGTGATTTTCCTGAAGTAATTAATTCGGTTCATTTTGTTAAAAACGAATTGTTTATTCTGGATAAACGGAATGTCTTTAACCGTCAGGAAGTATTTTGCGCTGATAATTCCATTTTCGAAATATTCGACTATAAGCTTCTTTCGGGTAATCCGGCAACAGCGTTAATCCAGCCGAATTCTCTTGTAATTTCGCCGGCTCTGGCTAAAAAATATTTTAATACTCTGGATGTAATCGGTAAAACATTACAAGTACAGGAAGCAGATAAACTGGTCGATTACGCAGTCACGGGAATTCTTGATGAAGTGCCGATTAATTCTCATATACAGTTCGAAGCTCTATTGTCGTTTAGTACATTTCCCGAAGAAAGCAGAGCAGGATGGCCCGGCAACTGGCTTTATACTTACGTACTTCTCAAAGAAGGAACTTCTGTTGAAGAACTCAAGCAAAAATTTCCTGATTTTCTTGAAAAGTATCTCGGACCCGAAATCGCGCCATATCTGGGTCGCGATCAAAAGTTGAAGGATGTAATAAAGTTGAACCTGATTCCCTTAAGCTCAATTCATCTCGAACCAGCTGAACATTTTGAAATTCAACCTCAGGGAAGTATTAGCTCTGTTTATATTTTTTCTGCAATTGCCGTACTGATACTTTTTATTGCCTGTATGAATTTCATGAATCTTTCATCCGCCCGCGCGGGTAAACGTGCGAAAGAAGTTGGTTTACGAAAAGCGATTGGAGCGCATTATCGTCAATTATGGAAACAATTCATAGGCGAATCGATTATCACTTCAATTGCTGCGCTTGTTCTGGCGATTATTCTTATCATTTTATTCCTGCCAGGTTTCAATTCAGTCGCCGGGAAAAATTTATCTGCGGAAATTTTATTAGTTGATAATCACTGGATTTACTTGATTGTAATAACATTAATAACAGGAATAATAGCCGGTCTTTATCCCGCTTTTATTCTAAGTTCATATAATCCTGTAAAAGTTTTTAAGAACGAATCCATCCGCGGCGGACGGGCATTTTTCAGAAAAACAACAACAGTTTTTCAATTTGTAATTTCAATTGCTCTTATAATCTGTACGCTCGTGGTTTATAAACAGATGCAATTTATGCAAAACAAAGAATTGGGTTTCGATAAAGAAAATCTGCTTATTATCGAGGCGCAGGGCGACGATATTGTTCAGGGAATGGATTCTTTCAGAAATGCTTTGCTTGAAAATTCACAAATAAAATCCATAGCGGCTTCAACAAATTACCCGGCGAATAATCGATTCCCGGATACTATGTTTGAAGTAAAAGAAACCAGCGCGCGTTCCTCGATGGTTTATATAACTGTTGATTATGATTATGCAGACACATATAATTTTGATATGATTGCAGGCAGAAATTTTTCCCGCCAATTTGCCACCGACAGCGTGGGTGGAATTATTCTTAATGAATCTGCCGTAAAAAAACTCGGACTTGAGACCGATAACGCGGTGGGCAAAGAACTAATCGGAATGGGTGATTTTTTGCCCTTCAAAGAGTATAAGATTATCGGCGTTACAAAAGATTACCATTTCCGATCGATGCATGAATCGATTACCCCCTGTTTACTGATTCTTTATCCGAAATTGGTAAGTTATATTTCCGTAAAAATCGGACCGGGCAGAATTGATGAAGCTGTTAATTTTATTGAAAAAACTTGGAGTGAGTTATTTCCCCGAAAAGATTTGAATTTTTCTTTCATTGATCAAAGAATTCAGAATCTCTATGAGAGCGAGCAAAGAATGGGAACTATCATCATGATCTTTTCAGCATTCTCAGTTTTTGTTGCCTGTCTGGGATTATTCGGTTTAGCCTCTTTCACAGCGGAAGAAAAGACAAAAGAAATCGGAATTCGTAAAGTGTTAGGTTCATCTGTCGGTGAAATAATCACAATGTTGTCAAAACGATTCGTGGTGTGGATTGGATTGGCTAACCTTATTGCTTGGCCGGTTGCCTATTACCTCATGGATAGTTGGCTTCAGGATTTTGCTTTCAAGACCGAGCTAAGTTTGGAAGTTTTTGTAATCCCGGGATTTCTTGCTTTAGTTGTTGCTTTGCTGACTGTTGGTTATCAATCGATTAAAGCGGCATTGGCAAATCCGGTTCATTCTCTTAAACATGAATAAAATTCCTTTGGAGTAAAACCCCTTTTCATTGAGGGGTTTTTTATTCTTAGGAAAAAGTAACTTGATTTTTTGTGACTCAATAAACATTTGGATTAGGTTTGTCTCTCTTAGTATTACTTATTGAAGTTGTACTTGTTCTGAAAATTATCCCCCTCTTCGGATGAAGAACCGGCAACAGGCATACGCGGAGTTTTGGCAAATGAGAAAGTCAGCTGTTCATACCATTGTTCATCAGAACCGATCATTTTTAATATTTTATGCCAAAGTTCAACCGGAGGACCGAATTCACTCCAATCAACCACAAGCACTTTAACTCCTCTTCTTCTCATTTCTTTAATCAACTTTCTGTAATTAAGATCAAGATGTTTAAGATATTCAAGCGGAACGCCTGTTTCTTCCTTGCGTTTTCTGATGTTCATTCTCCGAAAACATTCTTCCGGTTTAACAAAAAGATAGATAAACAAATCAGGCGGCATAATATCGCGGCTCATATTTCTGAATACATCAACATAAAGTTCATATTCTTCCTTAGTCATAAATTTCTGTTCCATAGCCGTTGTAGCAAAAACAGTATCGCCGTAGATGGGTCTGTCCTGAACAACAACTATTCCCTGCGAACCCCAGGCCATTTCTACGGCGAGGCGATGCTGTTCGTATCTTTGGCAAAGCATGAACATCTGCATTTCAAATCCGCCGCCTGTATTCTTGCCTGTTTTAAGGTCGTCATAATAATGGGAAAGAAAATGTCCGAATTTCGGATGATGAGTTGGTTCTTCAAGAACTTTAGCCGGCCAGCCTGAGGTTGTTGCTGCAGAAGCAATAGCGTGACAAACATTTGTTTTACCGGCGCCGATATTCGCATCCACAGTAATAAATAATCCCTTTTGCCCTTTTAACATCTATCCCTCGCGCGTATGATAATTCTTTATAAACAGGTAGAGAAACTACAAAAATTAAAAGAAAAAAAATAGCCGCATAAACTGAACTTTGAATTCGCAGACCTCATGATAAAAAGTTGCAGTCTTCATTTAAATTCTTTTATTCGACTAAAAATCTTTCGTAAATTTTCGATAATATAACGGTGTAACTTCCAAAAATAATGAAGGATTACCATCGGATTCTAGTGTTAGTCATCTAATGAAGCGGTAA